>JAKSPA010000008.1 GCA_024405235.1 Lentisphaeria bacterium | reverse complement strand
GGCCGATCCAAAACGTGCGACATCTATCAACCTACTGCCGAATTACGCAAACACACAACAGCTCGGCGCGCCGAATTATCTTGAATACGCCAGAAAATTCGTTGCGGAGGTCCATCCTGCCCGCATCGGATATGATTTCTATTCTCTATACGAAGACGAAAATGCGCCGCTGCATCCTGGATACTGGCAGCAACTTGCGGAAACACGTCAAGTGGCTCATGAAAACGGAATACCGTTTGATGTGTGCGTGCTGGCCGTCGGACACATGATCTATCGCGTTCCATCGGAAACGGATCTCTTCTTCGAAGTCTATAGCGCATTGCTCTACGGCGCCAAGGGAATTCTCTATTTCACGTATTTCACTCCCAAGAACACCAGTTACCGACATGCTCCCGTGGATTCATGGGGAAACCGCACAGATACATGGTATGCAATGCGTTATGTGAATAACACGATAAAGTGTCTGGCACGCACGCTGAACCGACTGGATTCCACGTGCGTCTATCACTTCCAGCCAGGAAAGCCAATGCCTTTCGAAGATGGTCCGCAGAACGACAGCATCATAGAAGGTCCTGCGGCGCCAGATCATCGCATCGCCGTCGGGGAATTCGTGGATCGCGAAACAGGCGAAAAGTATGTCATGATTCTGAATAAGAATCTGAAACGCACCATCAATGTGAATGGACTGAAATGGCGCAACGGCAAACCGGACAACATCATGGTCTGCAGCCAGTTCAAGAAGGATTATCTCTCGCCTTTCGGTGGCGAAAACGCATGGATCGCACCAGGACAGGCAATTCTTCTGAAGCTCTAGGCATTCTAGTTGTGTGCCGCGGCATGTGCCATGTTTCTAAGCGGTTCCGTCGGTTCTAGTTGTGTGCCGCGGAGCTTGCTCCGCGGAATGGGCCATGTGTCTAGTCGGTTCCGTCGGTTTAATCAATCCCTGAATTGTAGTCCGTCGTTCGTGTTTATGAGATATGGCACGGTTGTTTCTCTGTTGGACCAATTGTCCTTGGCTTCGGCGTGAACGTCAAGATACATGATCCACGCTTTGTTGTCGTGATTCGCTCCTATGCATCTTGAATTCTTCACGGCCATGCTCTGTCCGTTGCCAGTGACGCCGACGCGGTTGGCAGGACCGTAATTCATTGCATAGTCCGGATTTGTGTTGCCTGCATAATCGACTTCCGAAAAGAAATATATCGTTCCTGGCGAATTGAAATAACCGATCTTCTTGGCGGGATAGATGATGTTGACAAAACCCGCCATGACACCATACGAACGGCGTCGGCGCTCGGCTGCGTATTCCGCCGCGCCGTTGGAATCAGACGGACACATGAAAATCGGCCATGCGCCGACAGGCGTATTCGGCTCCTGAACCATGCCGCCGACGTATGCGCCAAAGCGAAGATCCCACGTTCCGCACTCCTGCACGGCGGCTTCGTTCGCAAGACCATAGTAGCTCGGTGCGACGTAATCGTCGTTGTCGCTCTGATACAGATACGATCCAATGCCGATCTGCTTCAGATTGTTGCAGCATGCTATGGCTCTTGCCTTGCCGCGCGCTTTCGACAGCGCAGGCATCAACATTCCAGCCAGAATTGCAATTATGGCTATGACCACGAGCAATTCGATTAGCGTAAATCTTCTTGACATGACTTCCTGAAATAAAAAAACGTTCCGACTTCCGATGAAGACAGAACGCGCAGGAATCGAACATGATGCAAGTGGACAATGCATTTGTTCCCCAGGCAAAACAGTGCCTGGATTACGCTGGATTATTCCGCCTTCCTCCTCAGTGCGAATCCTTGGAGTCAGAACATGGACATAATATAACAGCCATCTGAATTTCTGTCCGACAAGGGGCTGTCGCGATGTCTATCAATTCGCACGCAGGCCTGTCACGGTGTGCGAATTGCTTCCGAATGCCGATGACGCGTGCGGAAACGCTCAACGCATTTATAGTAAACCGCTTGGCAATTTTTCAGCGCGTGTTCAACAGGTTTCCATAGATAGACGGATACGATTTCAGGCATGTTTATAATTACGCTTGCGATTTTGGTTATTGTCTTCGGTGCATTCGCATGGAGGCTTTTTTCAGCGGAGGAACCGCTTTACAGCGGACGCGTTCCCACTTCCAGAATACTGCGTCGTCGCGGCGTTCTGGAGGTCTATGGCATGGTGCATTTTGGCATCGACACCTTCATGGATCAGAAGCGTTGCTCCGGAGGCGAATCGGCGGAGTGTTTCAATCCGTCAGAGATGGATGTCGATGAAATCGTGCGTTCCTGCAGGGACGGCGGCCTTTCAGGGCTGATCATCGTCTGCAAACACCACGATGGCTTCTGCCTTTGGCCGACGAAGACAACCGAATACAATATCAGCGCGTCGCCATACAAGGGCGGCAAAGGCGATTTGGTGAAGGAGTTCGCGGATGCCTGCAGAAAATACGGCATGGGCGTTGGCTTCTACGTCTCTCCATGGGACAGAAACAATGCCGCCTTCGGCAAGCCCGAATACACAGAAATCTATCGTGAACAACTGCGCGAAATCTGTACCAACTACGGACAGGCTTTCGAATTGTGGATAGATGGTGCGAATGGCGGAGAGGGATATTACGGCGGCGCTAACGAAATGCGCAGGATCGATCATTCCGTTTACTATGATTGGCCAAATACATGGAAGATGATGCGACGCCTTCAGCCAAACGCCTGCATTTTCAGCGACGTCGGTCCCGATCTGCGCTGCTCAGGCAGTGAAAACGGCTGCGTTTCCGATGAGTGCTACGGCAACATCCATCTGCTTCCCGCAGAGTCGAATACGACTCCAGCTCCTGGTCTGATGGATTATTCGAAAAGCGCGGAGGGAATGGCCGACGGCGAACTCTTCCTGCCGCCTGAATGCGATTTCCCGCTCAGGCCGAATTGGTTCTATCATCCATGCGACGACGGAAGGCAGAAAAGCGTTGACGAACTCGTCGACATCTATATGCATTCCGTTGGTTGCGGCGGCTTTATGAATGTCGGCATTTCGCCTGATCGTCGCGGCAGACTGGATTCAGGCGACATCGAACGCCTGAAGGAGTTCCGCGTGGCTGTGGAAACGCTTTTCCAGAACGGAATAACGGCGACTCCTTTGATTGAAGTGACTCCTGATAGACCGCTTGTGGTTGAATTCGGGGAAGCGAGGACGGTTGTTCTCGTGGACATGCGTGAGGAACTGGCGATACAGGGAGAGGTCGTTAACGGCTATGTTCTTGAAGCACGCGTTGACGGCGAATGGAAGACGCAATTCAAAGGACAGGCAATCGGTCTTAGACGGCTTAGACGGCTTCCTGCAGTGCATTGCGACGCTCTTAGAATAGTTCTCGCGACAGAAACGCGCAAGCCCGTCATGCTCCAATTGGCCGCATACGGCGAAGCATGAGCGGCACAGGTTGTCGAAAAATGCCACTCGCGCGAATTATGCGAAAAAGGCGTCGGCGGGAGGCCAAAAACGCATGAAAAAAAAGCCGAAATCGCGTAGAACGCACAGAGAAGGCCAAGAAGCCATGTCCACCCCTTTTTAGGGATATATATACCTTTTAACCAAAACACCCCCTAAAACGGCCTTATTTTCACATTTCGGCATTTTGACGCAATGTGAAAATAAGGCGGCGAGTCTTCGAAATTGCTAATGAAGCGCAATCACGCCGAATTCCTTCGGGCAGTTATGATAGCTCTGGCCAGTTGCGCTCCAGCAGCAGGATGAGTGCTGTGAATCGCGTGTGCGGTTGCGATAGAAGTTCGCGACGATATTGCCTGCGAAATTCGGATCGTTTATGCCGATATTTGCGAAAGGTATTTTGATTTCCGCAATCCAGCGGTTCGGTTCCTTCGTGATTTGCACGTCGGCATCGCTTGACCAGTTGATATCGCCGCTGAGAGTGCCCGTGGTCGTCTTGTCGAAGAGCACGCCTCTGCTGGAGACGATGAGCTGGAAGCCATTCTGGAGGTCCTCTTCGTTGGGATAGAAGAAGAGTTCCAGACTGTCGTCCATCCAGATATTGTCGTCATCGTTTTGCGTGACATTTTCTTGAAGCGAAGAGATGTCGTCATCGTAGCACATGAATCTGAGATAGAGGAACTGTCGGTCACGTCCCATGCACATCCACGTGGCTGGCAAGAAGAATTCTCCGCCTTTTTCCGTGAAACGGAAGCCCTCCATGTCGTTCAATGCATTGAAGCCGTTGATGACAGGCGTGGTGAATTTCTGCCTGCCAGTGGATTCAAGTCGGATAAGTCGTGTCGCGCCTTTGTCGAATTCCTCCTTTACGGCATCTATGCGTCTGCGCCATACGGAGTTCGGTTCGACTGCGGCGATGGCGTCCTCTAGAAAGCCTTTGAGCTTCAAGAGGAACGGCGTGGCAAAGAGTGCATCCGGCGCCAGATCCTGTGTTTCCGCGCAGAGTTTCTCGCGTTCATCCTGCGCCGTTTTCCAGAAGGCAAGCATTGGCTTTTCAGCTGGACCATAGAAGAGACGTGCGTATTCGGCCAGAATCTGATCGGCGTCGGAGGTCGGATCCATATACATGCGTCCCGTCATATAGAGGTTAAGATGCGTCATGGCAATGGTTTGTGGCGTCTTGTAGTTGTCTCCGCCGCCATTCTGTCCTTCGGCTTCAATGAATTCGCCTTTGAATTTCGGATCCTGGTAGAGCCATGTGAGTTCGCGCTGGATGGTCTTCATCTGGACCACAGGCAGCTTCGTCCATGGCATCCAATGGTCAAGATACCAGTTCCAGAGATAGAAGCGGTCAACACGGCTCGACCATGTCGAAATTTCGCTGTGGAGTTTTTCACGGACTTCCGGATTGCTTGCGTCCGAGCGCTTGTTGCAGAACATCACGGCGACGTTTTTCATGGACGACAGACTGCGCGGCGGCGTGCGGTATTGTTCATACGCCAGACAGCCGACGAATTTGTCGGGATGGCGTTCGGCGACCTTTTCGGCAACCTTCGCCGTGAATTTCCAGATGTGAAGCGAGAACTTTTCTCTGCCGCCGATTTCGGAATCCAGATCGGCCTGGCAATTCGGGCAAGCGCAGATTCGGTTAAGGCCGTCATTCGGCGCCAGAGGATAGACATCCATCTCCGGATTCTTGTCGAAATAGTCGCAGATGTCGTCGGCCCATTGCTGGATGACATCGGGATTCGTCAGGCAGAGATGTCCCTGCCCGTCCGCGACGCATTCGTTCTTGAAGGCGCGTTTTCCGTCTTCCGTGAGCGCGAAGTATTCTGGATGGGTGTCCTTGTATTTCTGGAATTCGGAATAGCTGTGGATGATCATCACGGGAGCCTTTCCGCCTATGCCGAGCTGCTTTGACCACCGTGCGGTGTCCGTATTCTGCTTGAGGAAGCATATCCATGTCCAGCGCCACGGGACCTTTGGCGCGCCCGTTTCGTCCAATTCCGGCACTTGGAAGACGTTCTGTTTCGGGATCACGGTGCCGTCCGGTCCAGGCATGTAGAATCTCACGCCAGCCTTTCTGTGGAGAAATTCATAGACGGCGGAGAGGGTTCCGCTGGCCCCGAAGGCGTTGAGTTTCAGTTCGTCGTTGTAGGTTTCAATGTTACGCCACGGATTTCTGGAACCGAGCAGCGCAGGGCCGTTGTAATCCTGTCCGAACAACGCCAGAAAGTCCTCCGTGGTCTTGAACATCCATCCTTCGGAAGGGAGCTTGTCACCATCCAGTTCCTGCGCTTTCAGCAGTTTGTTTGCACCTACGATGATGAAAGGCTTTTCGGTCGGTTCGGCGACAATGGGCAGTTCGTCTCCCGTCATCTCCTTCAGATAGCGCTGAAGCTCCGCCGCCGCCAATTGGACGGAGTCCGCCTGGCCTTCCTCAAGGACAATCTGTCTGTAGGGTCTGCCGTCTGGAGACAGTATTGCCGCCATTGAAGCCATTGCGCCTGCGATGACGAGCGCTGCAGCTGTTTTCATTAGTGTTGTCTTGAACATGCTATTATTTGTTGGAGTCAGATTCGCGCGTTACGAGCAGGCGGACGCTGTCATGCGGAATGCAAATGCCTTCTGCCGTGCTTTTCGGATTGCCGCGGGTTTCGGTCGAAACATTGAGGACGCGGAAGGTGATGTATCCATCGCCGACAGCAAGGGCCTTGTTGACAAGAGCAGTCACATCGATTTTGAGAAATTGTGGGCTCTGCCGACTGATCGCGTAATTGCAGACGGTTTCGGAATCGCTGGCAATGATGTCTTCGGGGCGGACGTTCAAGCGTCCGCTGGTAATCCAATCAAGGCCTATTTCGTTTTCTTCAAGCACGCCGAAGGGCTCGTTTTTGTATTCGAGAACGGCCTCCTTAACTTTTCCGTCATAGAGGAATGTGCGGATGTCGATTGTGAAGACGACGCGATCGCAACGGTTCAGCGAATTGGGATTGCCGACGAATCTGAAGTCTTTTCCCTGAATGCCGATGTTGGCTTTCGCGCCGCCAATCCAGTCTGCGACTTTCCGCACACACGTTGCGTCTGAAAGGGAGGACGGTGTTGCAGAGAAGACGGCGTCTGTCGCGCAAAGCATGACCGACGACAGTATCAGCAACGATGCGATTAGTTTGCCGTGTATCATAGGGCTAGAGGTGATTTGGCTATGACGGATAGGAAGTCCTTGAGCGTCGCGTTGCCTTCGCCGTCGGGAAGAAGCACGCTGAATTGCATGGCGTTTTCCGTGACGCGGCAGTGCAGGGCGGTATTCGTGGCATTTACAATCAACGGAAATGGAAGCATTTGCGCATGTATTGTTCCGTTTAGATATCTTTGAGCGGAGGTTGCGGCGAAGGCGCCGTTCTCAAGGCGTGCGTAGTCGTGCATGTGTCCAGAAAGCATGACATCTGGCTTTGTCTGTGCTTCGCGCATCGGCTCGATCAGTTTCATGATGTCCACTTCGTTGTTGGTCGGTGGAATGTGCACCACAAGGACTCTGAAGCGCGCGGAGAGGTATTCGTCGCTGCGCACGACATCTTTCTGAAAGGCGATTTCCTGCGCACGCATTTCGTCGTTGCGGAAGAAATCCGCATTTGTGGCATCCGGATGGTCATTGCCGCTGTCGAGAATGGTGAAGTGGACGCATCCTGCGCGGAATGCGTACCATGTTCTTCCGGAGGGATGCTTGAAGAGGGAATCGTAGTCGTTTGCGTAGATGCCTATCTGTTCATGGTTTCCTTTTGCAAGAGCCAGCGGCTTAGGTTCTTCTGTGGCGATGGTATCCACAAGAAGAGTGTTCAGCGCCGTTATTCCGAAGCCGCCCGAGAGATTGTCGCCCATGTCAAGCAGGAAATCCGCCTGCTTGGTTTGCGGCAGCTGTAGGAATTTGCGTAGAGTGTTCACATCCGAATGCAGGTCGTTGAATGCCACGAACGAGAAGTCCGCGCTATTCTCTGCGAGCATGCGGAAGCGTATTGGCTGTCCGACGGCGTGCGGCGTTTCGGAAGTCGGCGTCAGAAGATACGGCTGGCAGAGATATTCGCCGCCGGGCGCCAGTTCTGCAAGACGTGCCGTATGGATTTTCTCGTGAAGGAGATAGCCGTTCGCGCGTCCGCACTCGAAGCGTCGTGTCTGCTGATTTGGGACATCGGTTCTTGTGCATTCCACGAATGCGGCGACGTTTCCTGCCGATTGGAAGCTAATGGTCACGGCATTGTGGTCCGGATGGAGAAGAACAGGACCGTGCGTCAGGCTGTCGGCTGGCACCTCCCACGTTTTTCTGAGTTCCTCGAAGGCCTGTCGCGAAAGGGGCGTGCCGCATGGAATGCTTCCGCCGCGCATGCATGCGATGGTGTCGTAGTCGGCGAAAAGCAGTTCGCCGTAGTTTTCCGTCTCGTGGAAGGCCCTGTCCACGTGGCTCCATACGGAATATTCGCCGCGTTTGAGCGCCTGTCTGCAGAAATTGAAACGCAGACCGCCTTCGCTGAGTTCGAAGAGCGCCAACGGAAGGCGCACTTCGGCGCCCCATCCGTCATCGTTCGCAAAGCATTTCGCTTCCCATCCGTCCGGCGTTCCTGTGCTGTCGAAGCGCTGTCCATCGATGCCGATGCATAGCTGAAGCTTCCATGGATCAGGGTCCATTTCGCCGAAATGCAGCTCGACCATGTCTCCGCTCCACAGTTGATACATGGATGCCTCGCCCGACATGTCCGCATGGACACGGTCTTCGGGCGCTTCCTGACAGAAGAAACCAAAATACAGCGCCTCCGTGTCTCTGAAAAGACACATCTGCGTGGATTTTTTGGGCAGACCGCCAGTCGGAAAGCGCTCGAAATCGTCCGCATGAACGGCGCGCTGCCAGATTGGATCCTTCATGGCCGTGCCGAATTCGAAGGCATCTGTCAAAAGCGGCACGCAGAGGCTTTTGCAGAATGCGTTTGTCGAATAGGAGACGTTGCTGGGCATTATTCTTCGGTCGATTGCGAAAGAATGGACTGTTAACAATCCAGAAAACAAAAAGATAAAACACACAAAAGGACCGCACCGCTTTGAAATTGATTTCCTGTCCCTAAGTTGGAAATGATCTGTTTTCATAGACGAATTATCTAGGGGAAATAAATCGTGAAACATTTTTGGGAAATCTGTATTTCATTGCTGTGTCAACGGGTTATTGTGCTTCCTGTTATTAGGATTATCCCAAAATAACAAATGAAATCCTATGAAAAAAAAGCGGATTACTATGACAATTGCAAAAAATAGTCCCTTGAACTTAGAGTCCTTTTGGTCCCTTTGCTCCCGAAGAGGAATCTCCACCAGTTTGAAATCTTAAGAAGTGCGTGAAGTTATTATTGTGCCTGTATGGAAATCTGTTGCAAAATAATGCAAGCGCATCTGCCGTATGTGGAATTCTTTGTTTAAGAGATTGACATGCAATGTGCTGTGCGAAAACATACAAGGTTTCACGGATTCCGCACGAAATCGATTCTGGCTTCTGAATCAAAAAGACGAGGGGCACAGAGTTCCGTCCGGCACCTGTTCCTAAAGGGAATATACCTTGCCTTGTCAGTCCTTTTGCTCTGTGCGTAAGGACATTTCCAGAATAACAAATCTAGCAGTGGGAATCATAGTCCGAAGAGACCGTCGCCCCCGATTTCATCGCAACCGACGAATGTCGTTAAGCGTTCATGCAGGACATCGGCAGTGAGGACAATTTTCCGATGAACCTGATGATGGAGCTGAAGTTCGAGGCTGAACATCTTCTGAGTCATGTTCTGCTCAACAAAGAGTTCCCGCCTGCTTTCGATATCGACCGGCTTTTCTGCCGCGTTCAATGACGCGGCAGGAAGCACAAGATATCCTAAGAAAAGGCTTTTTCTCACCTCGAACTTCAGTTCTGCTGATTAGTAGTTGAGAAGTGTGTTGGCGCTGCTGAAACTGGTGAAGTTGTCGAAGCGGTAGTCGATGTCAAGCAGATCGGTGCGCTGCTGCTTGGCTTCACCGGGCTTCATTGACGAAACGTGACCGTCTAGGAACAGGAAATTGCAGGATTGTTCATGCAGAAAGTGCAAGCCCAGCTTGCTGCCGAATTCGCCGTTAACTCCAATGATGTAAGTGGGGCATTTTTCGCCGTCATAATCACTGAAGGAGTCGGCAAGCAATTGGAGACTGCTTGGACTGTTGACGCTGGCGACATTGACTCCAAGGCGTATGGGGATGTCGTTATATTTGCCGACGTAGCGGCTTGTCACGTAACCGTTATAGATTGCGCCATACACCGCCATCAGATAGCCGGTGTCAGGATTTTTGTCGTTGTAGACGTTGCCCCATTCCGGAAACGCCGCCGACGGACAGTGGCAAAGTTTATCGCTTTTGCGATCGATGAAGCCGGTAGCTGCAAGAAAATCGGCCCAGCTCACCATCTTGGGCGTCAATCCCGTTTTATCGATATAAATCGGGAAAACGTTGTCGTATTCGTCCGTATACATTGTTGCTGCCAATCCAATCTGCTTGAGATTGTTGACACAAGAAATCTGGCGCGCTTTGGCGCGGGCCTTGGAGAGGGCGGGCAGAAGCATGGAGGCCAGAATGGCGATGATCGCAATCACCACCAGCAATTCAATCAGAGTGAATGAATTCTTCTTCATGGATGGATTGTCCTTTGGGTTGTCCGCAAAATGCCTCATCTTCCGACAGTTTGCGGGATTCTAACGCTTTCCCTTGACAGGGAGGGATTGTTTATCTAGACAGTTTTCACTGTTCCAAAAGAGATTATACGAAAATTTTGGCTTTTTTAAATGTATGCAATTGAAAATAAGATGTATAATTTTTACAAATATTTAATTTTACATAGGAATGTATATGTTTTTTTAGGTAATGTGCGAAATCCTGTGATGTGTGCCTGTGCGGAAATTCCCGCTTCAGATTTCCTGTCGCATCGTTGGAAATCGTGTTGAAAAAGTTATAAGCGCTTATACCTTTTTTTATGGAACTATATACTTAAGTTACCTGCATGGCCCATCACTCCCCAATGGCCACATGTCTCAAATGCTAATGGTTTTTTTATGAACGCTATGTTCCCCAAGAGGGTAGGAATCAAGCCGCATTGGGCTGTCCCCAACGCGGCTATTGAGGAGATGGACAAACAGGGGTGGGACGGTGGACAAGAAAATACTGATGTCCCATAACGACGCTATTGGGAAACATTTAAGACCTTCAATGACGAATTTTGTTGGCTTCGCGGTATTCGCTAGGGGTAATGGAAGTTTTTTTCTTGAACTGATGATAGAAATGATAGCAGTCGCTGAAGCCGCAACGTGCTGCAATCTCCTTTGTGGAGAGCGCCGTCTGCATCAGCAAGGTCTTTGCATGGTCTACTCTTGCATTGCAACAGTACTCCTTTGGCGTCTGATGGTAATATTTTACAAACTGTCGGGTGAATTGCACCTGAGTCATGCGTGCAAGCGCCGCCAGTTCCTGGATGGATATCTTGGCGTCGCAATTCTGGCGGATATATTCCGCCGTTCGGCGCAAGGAGACGGGAATGGACTGCGTTTGCGTATGCGCCAGAAATTGGGGACACAGAAAGAACTCATTCAGGAGCATTCGACAGAGTAGATTGACCTCTAAGGTGCCTTCGGTCGTATCAGGCGTGCCGATGACGGCATTATCCATGAGCCGATGCAACAGATCAGTCTTGTCAAAAGGAACGGAGAAAATCTCGCAGGGCAAAATCTGCTGCAATGTATCCGAAAAAAATGCAGCCAGACGTGCGCCGCCAACGAAGAAAGGTCATACCGGAAAGGCAAATGCGGCGGAATCAGATAAAGTTTTCCTGGTTCAAGCTCAACCTGCGTATCCTTCAGTTGGAGAAAGGCGCTTGTCTTCGTCATGTAATAGAGGCGGAACCATGAATCGCTGTTTTCCCCCAGAGAACGCCATATACATGCGACCGGCGTATAACCGATTTCTATTATCCGCACATCCAGATTGCCTAAAGTGTTGTTCAGGGAATCATCTGTGCGATAGCGACGATGCAGATTGTAATCAGAGAAATCCATAATGCCCTGTTTGGTGAAGAAAGGTCGTGCAGAGGCTTTTGCAGAATGCGTTTGTCGAATAGGAGACGTTGCTGGATTTCATCTCTGTGTCAACGGGTTATTACGCTTCCTGAGGAAGAATCTCCACCAGTTTGAAATCTTAAGAAGTGCGTGAAGTTATTATTGTGCCTGTATGGAAATCTGTTGCAAAATAATGCAAGCGCATCTGCCGTATGTGGAATTCTTTGTTTAAGAGATTGACATGCAATGTGCTGTGCGAAAACATACAAGGTTTCACGGATTCCGCACGAAATCGATTCTGGCTTCTGAATCAAAAAGACGAGGGGCACAGAGTTCCGTCCGGCACCTGTTCCTAAAGGGAATATACCTTGCCTTGTCAGTCCTTTTGCTCTGTGCGTAAGGACATTTCCAGAATAACAAATCTAGCAGTGGGAATCATAGTCCGAAGAGACCGTCGCGACCGATCTGCTTGAGATTGTTGACACAAGAAATCTGGCGCGCTTTGGCGCGGGCCTTGGAGAGGGCGGGCAGAAGCATGGAGGCCAGAATGGCGATGATCGCAATCACCACCAGCAATTCAATCAGAGTGAATGAATTCTTCTTCATGGATGGATTGTCCTTTGGGTTGTCCGCAAAATGCCTCATCTTCCGACAGTTTGCGGGATTCTAACGCTTTCCCTTGACAGGGAGGGATTGTTTATCTAGACAGTTTTCACTGTTTCAAAAGAGATTATGCGAACGCTATGTTCCCCAAGAGGGCAGCTACTGCCTGCGGCGCGTACTGCGCCTGACGGCGCTAAGAGGGCGGCGTGAACGCCCGTACTGCCGCATTGTGCTGCGCCCAATGCGGCTTGATTCCTACCCTCTTGGGGAACATAGCGTTTATGAAATGTGTCAGAAATGGCCAATTTAGGGCCTTGTTGCCGTTTAGGTATTATTATACGCAAAAGGGGGTGAAAGCGCGTGGCGGGCTTCCTGAACGCATTTAGAGGCATTATGGCATTTTTGACATGCGATTTTGGGCTCCCGCGGACGCGATTTTGCGGCAATTGAAGGAAGGGCCCAAAGGGCCCAAAGGGACCAAAGGGACCAAAGGGACCAAAGGGACCAAAGGGACCAAAGGGACTAGTTTTCGCAATTGTCATAGTGATCCGCTTTTTTTTCATATGATTTCATTTGTTATTTTGGGATAATCCTAATAATAAGAAAAACATCGGACAGGCAGATTGTCAATGAAGTCTGCTGACAGAACACCACGCCATCACCGAACCTACCGTATGGTGGACGAGGAACAATAACCTCGTCTCCTTTGTTGCAACAATCGTCATCCCTTTAACAACATGAGAGTTTTTTTCAGCCTTCTGTTTTGCACCCTCTTCTTCTGGGCATTCGCCGATGAGTTCACCGTCCCCTACGCCAAGACGATCCCGCAAATCGACGGCATCTTTCAGGAGGACGAATGGGCCGACGCACTGGAGATTTCAGGCTGTGGTACGCCCATTGACCATCGTCGCGCCTCCTTCTTCCTGAAATTCGACGACCAGAATGTCTATTGCGCCGTCGTTTCCGAAACTCCGCCAAAGGGCAAGCTGTTCCATCAGAGTGATCATGTAGTGCTGGACGACTCCGTCGAGCTCCAGTTCATGCCGCCGGAAGAGCTTCGTACCATCGAGGCCTTGAAATTCGGGCGTTTCCAGTTCATCGGGAACTTCCTCGGCGACGAACTGTGGCTCCACTACGAGCCCGGCTACGGCCTTCCCACCCGCGAATGGAAGCACGGCGCTTCGGAGATCGCCCAGAAGATCACCAATGATGTCTGGTGCTACGAGCTACGCCTTCCTGCCCAGAGTTTCGGTCTGGATGCCATTCCGGAATCAGACTGGAAGATCCTTCCTGTCCGCAATTTCCGCACTCCTCCCAGCAACCAGTATCCCTTCTCGGAAACGGCGGACTTCTTCTCCGATTTCCGTTCCTTCGCCACCTATCACTTCCGCCGGAACGCAGGCGCCGTCCAACAGGAATACACTCCGGGCACCCGCCTGCCGCTGACCTTCACAAGCAGCGATGCCAACGCCACCGCCATCTGGACCCAAGACGGCGCGGAACACACCGACGCGCCGCTGCCGCTGACCATCCCCCAGACAACAGACGCCAGCGGAAAATATCTCGTTAGCGTCAAGGACGCCGCCGGGCAGGTCCTCTTCCGCAAGACTTTTGAGACGCGTCCCGCCCCTGAGCGAATCTACTTCACCCCCGAATCCTACTTGCTTCTGGAAGATGATTTCGAAGAAGGCAAAGCACCTTATTCCACCGTCGAAGGCCGCAGGAAAAACACCCGAGCCCTCTATCTCTCCAAAGACGGAGAAAACATCTCCCACCCGGATTTCCATTTCAAGGTCCCCTGCAACATCTCCTTCTGGGTCAAACCCGACGACAGCCCCATCCACCGTTATCGGCGCTTCTTCGCCATCCATCAGCCTGGCGCGGGATACATCGGTTTTCAGATTCAGCCGGACAACCTGCCGTTGTTTTTCCTCCATGATTTTCCAGAAGAGCCCCGTCTCAATGTGATTCCCTCCGCAGCCCCGACCGTCCAGGAATGGAACTATCTTTCCTTCAACCTCTTCGCCGATCGCGTGGAGTTCTATCTGAACGGTTTCAAACTGGTGGAGCGGAGCCTGCCCTTCACCCTTGGAGAACTGGCGGAATTGGACTTCAACCGCAGCGGAGACGGCGGCTTCGCGCTGGATGAATTCGCCGTATTCTCCCGTGCCCTCGATGATGCAGAAATCAAAGTTTTCGCCCAGAACGAAAGTAGCGTCAAGGGCGAACTCGCCTTCTTCCCCTCGCCGAACGCAATACAGGCCGACCTGACCGTCAACGCCAACGACTTCCCTGAAGAAGGGCTGTTGCTGGAAATGCGTGACATGGACGGCAATGTCCTTCACACACAGCCAATCAACCAATCCAGTGCCTATCCTATCGTTGGCGGCAACCAGACACTGCTGGTTTTCCACGAAAAGGCCACCCTGGAGACACCTCTTGCCGACGGCAGCTACATCCTGGCCGTCAAACAGCAGGGAAAAACCAAAGGCCTGCTGGAAAAGGAGATCCTGGTCAAACACTACCCCTGGGAGAACAACACCCTAGGCACCTCCGACATCGTCCTGCCCGGCTTCACAGCGCTGACACGCGACGGAAACGACCTCCACTGCATCCTGCGCAAATACCGCATCGCCGACAACGGCTTCCCTGAATCCGTTGAATCCATGGGGCAGGAAATTCTGGCCGCGCCCGTCACCCTGAATCTTGGCAAGGACGGCGAGGTCCGGACCGTCGCTGGCAATGGCGTGGTCTTCGGGAAATGCACCGACACCACAATAGAATACACAGCGCAGGCAGGTGGCTTCAGCATTCAAGGGCACATGGAACAGGATGGCATGCTCAAGTTTGACATCGCCTTCCCTGACGATCTTGAGGCAGACAGCGTCTATCTGGACGTCCCCCTCAAGAAGGAATACGCCAAGTTCTTCCACGCCGTGGGCGATGAAGTTCGCTCCAATCCAGCCGGCTTCCTGCCGGAAGGCGAAGGAACCATCTTCACTTCCGCCCAAGTCCCCATGACGCATATCTCCGACTTTGTTCCCTATCTGTGGCTCGGCACGGACGACCGGGGCATCTGCTACGCGGCGGATTGGGACAAGGGCTGGTGCTATTCTGCGGAACATCCCGCGCAGGCACTCGTCCGCCATCCCGACGGCAATGTCAGCCTGCGTCTGAACTTCCTGAACGCCCCCGTGGTTCCTGAAAAGGGCCGCGTCATCACCTTCCTGCTGATGGCGACCCCGGCCAAAGCCCTGCCGAAGGGCTGGCGCGGATGGTCGGAGAGTTTCAATTACAAGGGCACCCGTTTTTCACAATGCCTAATCTCTACTCCGTATTGGGGCGGATACTACTGCTATATGCAGCGCTACCCCTCCTGGGAGGATTTCGAGTATGTACGAAAACTCAAGGAGGCCAAGGAGACTGGTGTCATCGACCATGATTTTGTAAACGCCTGGATAGACAGGGCGGTCAAGGATCCCAAAGGCGAAGGTTTCCGCTTAATCTCAAAAGAGAAGGACCCACGCGACTACTGCACACGGCACACCAACGCAGGCTTCTATCTTGCAAGCTCTCTCTACGGCAAGCCCGACGCCGTGATGTACTACTATACCTGTGACAAGGACGACGCCACAGCTCTTCCGGAATACCCTGCCTTCGCCGACGAATGGACAGGCAACATCGTCCCAAGCTACCAGGACTACGCCATCTACCACTTCAACAAGATGCTCGACGCAGGCATGGACGGCATCTACAACGACTGCCCCTTCCTGGTGGCCAACTACCAGTGGGCGCGTGGCTACGCGTACATCGACAAGGCGGGAACCGTCCATCCAGGCTTTGGCCTCTGGCTCAGCCGGGAATGGCACAAGCGGGAGCTGACCCTGATGACGGAGCGCGGCATTGCAAATCCATGGATGACTGTCCATCACACGAACACATGCATCGTGCCGACCATGAGCTTCTTCACAAACACCATGGGCATGGAATGGAAATACGGCGTCACAGACTTCCAGGACCGCTTCTCCCCTGACTACATCCGCGTTGTGGACGCAGGACGCCAATGCGGCGCCTTCCCAACGGTCCTGGACGGCATCATGAGCCCCAAGACCCAGGAGGAAAAGGACTGGTGCACCCGCACCATGCTGGCCACGCTGCTCCCCCACCACATCAAACCTACCTGCCCACGCAACTCCAACGCGGAAATCATCCGCAACACCTACAATCTCCTCTTCGATTTCGGATACCACGAAGAAGACTGCGAATACCTGCCCTACTGGGATGAAGCCAATCCCGCCACCGCCCATGACGACGGCATCCTGACCAGCACCTACCGACGCGGCGATAAACTGCTGGTGGTCTGTTCCAGCAACCGGACGGACACAGAAGTCCGCCTGGCCGTGGATGGCGCCGTAGGCAGCGCCCGGGACCTGGAATCCGGCACCGCACAGCAGGTTGAAGGCAATGCGGTCCTTTTCCACTTGAAAAAGCACGACTTCAAGCTGGTGGAAATCACCCTTCGCCGCTAGTGTTTTTCCTTGGAACACAAAACACACAAAAGCCTTTTCTCATCTTGACACATAAAAAAGCCAGGTGGAAAAACAGAGCCATTCTGTGTGTTTTGTATACACTAGTAGTCTGAACAGACTACTAGTGTCCGGTTCGTTAGGTATATTTTTTACAACTACATGGAAATAAACAAGAAGGAATAAGAAAAACGCAGGGATTTCAATTCGCTTTCAGGCAATAAATTTAGCCGACAGGGAACTCATGGCAAAGTATACCTTCGATGACGCCATGAAGTTCCTGAAGCACATAAGGGCAAACAGGCTTGACGGCAGATGGGTGGCGACGAAGGTCACAAGTCAGACCATGGAGCTTTGCCGCAAGCTGGATATAGAGCTGGCAGAGCCGGAAAAGCTTAAGGGCATCCTAAAGTAATAAAGTTACAGTTTGAGTCCTTTTTTCAACGCTATGTTCCCCAAGAGGGTAGGAATTAAGCCGCATTGGGCGCAGCACAATG
>JAKSPA010000079.1 GCA_024405235.1 Lentisphaeria bacterium | reverse complement strand
CAATGCGACCAAACAGGTCTATCACTGCTTCGGCTGCGGCGCCGGCGGTGGAATCGTCAATTTCGTCAAAGCATTGGTCAACACCGACTATCCAGGCGCATTACGTTGGCTTGCAAACAAATATAACATCAGCATCCCTGAAGTAGATGACACCGACGATCCGAATTATTCGCAAAGGCAGAAATTCCGTGAAGATGGCTTGAGGCTTCTTGACGAAGCGGCTGGATTCTTCCAAAGCAACCTCTCCAGCCCGCTCGGACTGCATGCGAGAGAATATTTGAAAAGCAGAGGAATTGACGACGAGACAATCAAAAAATACCGTCTCGGATACGCTCCAGACTCTTGGGATGCGCTTATGAATTGGGCACTCGACAGAGGTTATTCCAGAGAACTACTGACGGCGACGGGATTGGCGCTTTTCAAGGAAAACGCGCCAGAACGCGGCAGAGACATCTTCAGACACAGAATCATGTTCCCAATATGCGACGAACTTTCGCGCGTGGTGGCATTTTCGGGACGGCGTTTCACCGAACCCGCGCCGAACGACCATAGTGGCAAATACGTCAATACCAGCGACACTCAGTTTTTCCACAAGGGACGAATACTCTATGGTTTCAATTTCGCACGGCAGGCGTTCAAGCAGGCAGGCTGGGCACTCGTCTGCGAAGGACAGCTGGACACAATCGCCTACCATCGCGCAGGCCTCGGCCAGGCTTTCGCCTCCCAGGGCACCGCTTTCACGGAAGACCAGGCGAGAATGGTCGCCAAAACAGGCGTGAAGGAAATCCATCTTGCCTTCGATGGCGACAACGCAGGCCTGAAGGCGACAATAAAAACCATCAAACTATTCCTGTCGCTCAATCTGAAGGTCTGCATCACGACCATCCCAGACGGCGAAGATCCAGACAGCATCTTCAAGCGCGGCGGCGCGAGCTCCCTTCAGCAAATCATGAGCGTCTCAATTCCCGCAATGGATTTCGCCTACCAGGCCTTCTGCAAAGTCCATCCGGAAGGCACTCCCGAAGCTAAAAGCGCCATTGTCAACGACATGCTGGACATGCTTGCGGCAATTCCAGACGAAGTCGCCTCATACGCCCATTGCCAGATTCTTGCGAAAAATCTCAATATTCCGGAACACGTGGTCAACGATCTGCTGCTTCAACGCAAACGGAACAATCTGGAGGCAGAACAACGCGCGGCGCAATTCCAGCAGGACAACCAGCGAACGGCGCCACCAATCGCGCGGACGAACGATACTGCCGAGCAGCTCCGCACGGTCGTGCACGACCTTCACGGAATAGAATCACTGGCAGAGCACATGTTCGATCTAGCCGTTCATTTCGAACTGATTGCATGCCAGTGGCAGGATCTGAATCTCGTGGAAATCATGCCGCAGCTGACGCCAGTCGTCCGTGCGCTGAACATGGTCCTTGCGGGTTGCGCCGCAGGCGATTGGCAGGGCACTGTGGAGGCTTTGCCGCAAGATGACCTGGCAGGAGACACAATCGTCAGCAAGGTCCTCACGCTTTCGCCCTTTGCTGGAGAAACCATCGCGGAAGACGGAACGCTTTCGCCACGCCTTGAGCAGGCGATGCAGGATTGCCAGAGGCGTCTGGAACAGATAAAACTGGAACGCCAGCAGCAGCTTCTTTCAGAGCAAATGCAATCCTCTGAAAACAGCGCTGACCTCCTGCTGAAGGCACGCGAAATCGCACAGAAACGCACCAATCTCAGAAAACACTCACACTAAGGATGCTGATCTGGCCCTGCGCTAGGAACAGCATCAGTAAACAACTCGAACCAAAATGAAAAAAGTATTCATTCTCGGCTCAACTGGCTCTATCGGCACCAACACTCTGCGCGTGCTGAGAGCACAACCAGACGATTTTCAAGTCATAGGACTGGCGGCAGGACGAAACGGCGCACTTCTCACCGAGCAGTGCCGCGAATTTTCGCCCAAATACGCATATCTGCAGGACACAAAGCAGATGGACGCCATCGCCCTGCCTGACGGCATAGCGAAAATCCGCAGTCTGAGCGAATTGTGCGACATCATTTATTCGGAGGATTTCGACATTCTGCTTTGCGCAATCACAGGCACCGAGGGCTTCCTGCCCGTCCTTAAAGCCATACAGTCGAAAAAGGACATCGCGCTCGCGTCAAAGGAAATTCTTGTCATGGCAGGCGATCTCGTCACACGCGAGGCAAAAAAACACGGCGTGAAAATCCTTCCTGTTGACAGCGAGCACTGCGCCATCTTCCAATGCCTTCACGCCTCTCCAGAGAATCCGCCGAACCGCGTGATTCTGACATGCTCGGGAGGGCCGTTCCACGCACATCCCGAAATTGACTTGAGCACAGTCACTTTGGAACAGACGCTAAAACACCCTACGTGGAGCATGGGACGCAAAATCACTATAGACTGCGCCACGCTGATGAACAAAGGGCTGGAAGTCATCGAAGCCAAATGGCTCTTCGACGTCTCGCAAAAACAAATCGACGTCGTCATCCACCCGCAATCCATCGTCCATTCCATGGTGGAATTCAAGGACGGAAGCGTTCTGGCGCAACTAGGATGTCCTGACATGTGCCTTCCGATCCAATTCTGTCTGAACTACCCAAAGCGTGTTGCAGGAGACGCGCCGCGAATGGATTTCTCAAAAATCATCTCCCTTCAATTCCTGCCGCCGGACGTCAAGCGTTTTCCAGCGCTGCGTCTCGCACGACAAGTGCTGGACATCGGCAAAGGCGCGGGGGCAGTATTCAATGCAGCCAACGAAATAGCA
Source organism: Lentisphaeria bacterium (assembly GCA_024405235.1). Lineage (GTDB taxonomy): Bacteria > Verrucomicrobiota > Lentisphaeria > Oligosphaerales > Oligosphaeraceae > UBA1724. The sequence goes on along the minus strand of JAKSPA010000079.1, from coordinate 4,468 downwards.
GTCGAAGCCTTCGTGAATCACAGAATCACGCTGAAACGAATTCCTGAAATCGTAGAGGACTGCCTTGCAAGACTCGGCGAAAAGCCATGCGCTTCTCTAGACGAAATTCTCATGCTTGACAAACTGGCACGAGACACGGCACGCGAGATGCTTCCGAAGTGATGAACAAAACACTGCACATCGTATCTCCGTTGGGCGTCTGCAGCGGCGTCAGACGCGCCATGAATCTCTTCGACAAACTTGCCGAGAGTTCATCTGCCAGACCGATCTACGTCCTGCACGAACTCGTTCACAACCGCACGGTGACTGAATCAATGCGTTCCAGAGGTGCGATTTTCGTGAACGCAGTTTCGGAAGTGCCGCAGGGCAGCATAATTCTGCTTGGCGCCCATGGCTGTCCCAGAAGCGTAATCGACGAGTGCCTTGAACGCAATCTGGAAATCCACGATGCGACGTGTCCTCTTGTCAGGCTCCTTCAGGAAAATGCGAAATCGGTTCCGCTGGACACGCCTGTCATCTTTTTGGGCGATGGACACCACCAGGAGGTGCTTGGTGTGCTGGACCGCCTAAAAGACCATCAAGTGCATTTGATCGAAAGTGCAGAAGAAGCCGCGCGCGTTCCGGAACTGGACCAGGCGGTATTCTTCTCTCAAACAACGAGATGCTTCACGGAAATCTCCGCCGCGGCGGATCTGCTATCCAAACGCGTCCGCAATCTGGACAATCGCGCTCACGCATGCGATGCCGTCATGAAGCGCCAGACCGCAATGCGGGAAATCGCAGGCGCGTGCCAGGCGGTCATCGTAATCGGCTCGCAGAACAGCTCCAACGCGCGCCGTCTTGGCGAAATCGCATTGGAGGCGGGCTGTCGGAAAATCATTTTCACAGAAGACGCAAAAGCGTTGGACACAAAAGAATTAGATACAATTTCATCAATTGGTCTAGGGACCGCCACAAGCGCTCCCGACAATGCAATCAGCGAAGTTCTCGAAAGACTTTCGCAACTTGGCTTCAAATCAGAGGAGATATAACAAATGGGCAAAGGAAAGAGTTTTCCCGAACATGTCGCCATCATCATGGACGGCAACGGACGCTGGGCGCAGCGCCGCGGCCTCCCGCGCAGCGCAGGACATCTCGCTGGCGCGAAGAATATTCCGCGCGTCGTAAAAGCCGCAATGGAAGCAGGCATCAAGACGCTTACTGTCTATGCATTCAGCACGGAAAACTGGAAACGCCCTGTGGATGAAGTCGGTTTTCTGATGAAACTGATTCCGCGTTTCTGCGCGAACCAATTGAAGGCAATGCTCAAGAACAACATCCGCCTGCGCACAATCGGCCGCACGGACGACCTGCCAGAATTCGCCAAGACAGCACTTCTCGATGCAATCGAAAAGACGAAAAACAACACGGCCTTCACGCTGAATATCGCATTGAGCTATGGCGGCCGTGCCGAAATCACCGATGCAGTCAACAAGATCCTGAACGATCCGAATCGTCCGCAAGGTCCGCTCACAGAACAAGATGTCGCAAAATATCTCTACGCGCCGGATCTTCCCGATCCGGATCTTATGATTCGCACATCCGGCGAAATGCGTCTCAGCAACTTCATGCTTTGGGAACTTTCGTATTCAGAATTCTTCGTCACTCCAACGCACTGGCCGGATTTCAACAAAGACACCCTGCAGGAGGCATTGGATTCCTACGCAGGGAGAAATCGCCGTTTCGGAGACGTGAAGGCCTGAAATCCTTTCAGCACAAATGCAGCAGGAGCCACAAATCCATTTCGTCCTTCTGGCGGCTGGTTCGGGAAGCCGCTTCGGCGGTGAAAAGACACTAGTGCAACTTGGCGGCATTCCGTTATTCATGCACTCGTTAAGGCGATTCATGCCGCTTTGCGACACGATGACGCTCGTCGTTTCGGCACAACGCGTGGACGAATACCGCGCAATCTGCGAAAAGGAATGCGAAACGGTGCAGAAGCTCCATGTCATTGCGGGAGGCGCCTCACGCACGGAATCCGTCTCGAACGCTTTGAATAGCCTATCCGAACGCGGCTTCGCTGACGGTCTCGTCGCCATTCACGACGCCGCGCGGCCTTTCGCCTCCGCCGAAACCTTCAGCGATCTATGCCAGAAAGCGATTCAGTTCGGCGGTGCGATTCCAGCCGATCCTCTGACCGACACGCTATTGCATGCCGACGACGCCATGCTTGTGGACGGAGCAATACCGCGCGAAAACGCATGGCGCGTTGCAACGCCGCAGGTTTTCGACCTCAAGGCACTCAACAATGCATATGCACTGGCTGCCTCCAAATCATACACAGATGACGCGCAAGTATTGCGTGCCGCAGGCGGAAAGGTCGCAATTGTCCGACAGCGCGAATTCAATATCAAAATCACCTATCCGCAAGATATTATTCTCGCACAGGCGATATTGGAACATGAAAAAACGATGAAAGCCATGTGGGAATGATGGGCCTTGCATGACTCGTTCTGTGCACGGCTTAATTCCTACCATCTTGGACAAAATAGCGTTAAACAAAAAAGGGCAGGACGACTATTCAGCCATCCTGCCCTTTGAACGCCTATGTCAGATATTCTGAAGGCTTAGCGGCCCTTTTCGCCGTCCCAGCAGTCAGCACCTGGATACCAATAGAAGTCCTTGAGGAAAGGAGTCTCAAAATTGGAGCATCCAAGAACCTTGCCACGGCTGACGGCCTCGGCATGGCCATCGGAGAAGCACATGTTGATCATGTTGCTGTGGCGGAAGTAGTATGCGGAAGCATCATTCGAGGGACCACCGTAGATGTTTCGAGAATCCGTCACGATGTCGTTCTTCTTGCTAGCGGCATTATCCCAAGACTGATAGGTGCTTGCATCGCACTGGTTAACATGGAGGGTTGGATACTTGATGGCGCCGATACGATGCCAGTCGGCGGCAATTTTGCTGCTTGTGCCGATGCCGCCGTATGCATTCAACTTACCATCAGCGAAATAGCTGAAGCCAACGTTGGCTGCATAGCCGATGTTGCCCATGACGCGCTCGCCGGGAGGGCAGGAGGGGCAAAGCATGATCTTGTGCCATGAGGAATTGTCCGTGCCATTGCCATCCATATTGGCGGCAGTATCCTTTGAATACCATTCGGAACCAAGCAACGGAGCGCCTGGAATCAGGGGATTAACGGAGAACCAGAAGTAGGCATTGGTATCGCAGTAGGTTCCATTGTGAGGAGCCCATGTTCCTTTCTCGGCAGTCTCAATGCCGCCGGGACGAATGGCAGTGGGAGGCAGGAAATCGTCTGCGTCATTGGCATAGAGGATGTTGCCAAGGCAAATCTGCTTCATGTTGTTGATGCAGGAAATGGCGCGTGCCTTCTCGCGTGCTTTGGAAAGCGCGGGCAGAAGCATGGACGCCAGAATTGCGATGATCGCGATGACGACCAGCAGTTCGATCAGTGTGAAGGATTTTTTCATGATGTTTTGTTGTTGGTGGTGTTTTCTAGAATTAGAAGCAATCGTGTCGTGCTTGTGGCATTGTAATGCCATTTGTCTAAACCCAAGACTATTATCGGAAAGTTTTCGTGATTTTCAAGTGAAAACAGAAAAAAAGTGGAAGATTTTTTCAAAAAAGTTTTCTCTTGCGGGAGAAGCACTTATGTCATTGACTTTCGAAAGAGAAAAAGTCCGCGCTAGTTCCTTCTCTGCGCCAGTTTTTCCAGATACTGGCAGAGCGGTGTGAAGGCGTGCAGACAGACAGGCATCACCCATTCGGGCTTGTTCAGTTCGATCACAGCGAGCTGCTTCAAAAGACTCTTCAGTTGACGGCGAGCCGCCTGCGCCTCCTGGTTCGTTGGTTTCCGCGTTACGCCATCCTTGCGCAGGGTCAGCAGCCATGCGAAGGCCTCCGTGTAGGCACGGATTCTCGCTGCCTCGGCACGGAGACTACGCAGGCAGGCGTAGTCCTGCTCCTGCAGATCGTCGCGCTTCATCATCCTGCACAGGATTCTGTCGGCATCCGCACACAACGCAGCAGATGCCAGAAGCTTCTCCCTGGCATCCGCGCCAAGGCCTTCCAGTTTCTCCAGAGCCTCTTCCGGATAGTGGCGAGGCCATGGCTTGCCGGCCTGTACATAGGTGTAGCTATAGTTGGGGCAGGCGTTGTAGGCGACATCGGCCGTGGCCACACAGAGCTTGTCCACGGCAGTCAAAAAGCGCCGCGCATCCACGCCGAAACGGCTGACCGCCCAACGCTTGCGCAGCGCCTCTGCGTCTTGAGGAGTCTCCCAGGCGCATGCTGCCAGCAGCGCCTCATGATCCAGATGCGAGGGATCGTGAACGGCATAGGAGACAGCTCCGTTGGCACCCGCCTCGAAACCCATTCGCGTCACCAGTTCGATGTTCTTGTACCGGAAATCGTATGTCTTCCAATTTTAGTAGCAGGACATGGGCCCCACCGATGACATCACACA
>JAKSPA010000078.1 GCA_024405235.1 Lentisphaeria bacterium | reverse complement strand
ATTCTTACGGAGCTGAGCTTCGGCTCAAAACATAACTTACAAGAATTGAGAATTGAGAATTGAGAATTGAGAATTGAGAATTGAGAATTGAGAATTAATTCTGCATTCTGCATTCATCATTCTGCATTAATTGAGAATTGAGAATTGAGAATTGAATTGAGAATTGAGAATTGAGAATTGAGAATTGTACTGGCGTGAACGCCCGTACTGCCGCTGACGCGGCGTTCAGCGCTTCGCATTAATTGAGAATTGCCTTTTATCTCCTCCTGTCCCTTATGTCCCTTTGGTCTCTTTGGTCCCTTTGGGCTTCCCATCCCTCAACTAATTAGTGTCTGCTGATTCAGCAGACACTAATTAAAAAGTGAATTATATCAGCAGTGGAAAGAGAGGCCTTGGTTTGGTGACAGAGCGGAAAAGTTGAAGAGACTGTCAGGATATTCTGCTGGTGCGTCCATGAGGCATGAGATGCGAATGGATGGTGGCACATATATTTTTCCTGCGATATCTTGATTGTGAAAGAGTTTTCTGCATGCGGCGTCGATTGCCGCCGCTCCCATGTAGAATGGATTTTCAACCAATTCGAATTGAATGTATCCCTCTTTGAGTCCTTTGTTGACGGGATCGGAGGTTCCTGTTGCAATGATTTTGATTTTTCCGAGGAGTTTTTTCTCTGCGAGATAGTCTAGGGTCCCCTGGATATTTTCAGTTCCGATGTAAAGCAGTGCGATATTTGGATTCTGTTCGACGAGTTTTTTAGTTTCCTCATACGCACGTTCAGGAATGTCAAGAGATTGTGCGAAGCCAGCGAAATCGACGTTCCCGCGTTTGAGCATAGTCTGGAAGCCTTTTATTTTATTCCTGTGGTCAGGCTGCGCGGTGCTTCCGATTATAAGCCCTGCGGTGGCTTTCTTGCGTCCTGCAAGGATGATCGCGGCAAGATTCCCTGCGATTTCTCCGCATTTCAGGCTATGCTGTCTGACGATGCAGAGTTTACCTTCGCGTTTGATTTCGTTGCCAGCGATGAAGATGACGGGAAGTTCGATGCGCGAGAGTTCATCCTCGAGAATCTTCTGTTCCTTTGTAGTATAGGAACCAGGGCAGATGACGATTGCGTCGGAATTCGATTCGACGGCGTCTGCTATGGCCTTCAGACATGCGGCTGGATTTATGAAATCATCGAAGACGAACGGGTGCACGGAGATATTGAAATCCCTCAGCGTGTTTGTTCTATTGATTGCGCCGTTGAGCATCGTCTGGTGGTAGCTTGGCCATGCGGAAGGATATATCCATGCGATGCGAAGATGCTTTCGCGCCATGGACGACGCGGCGATATTCGGAGCATATCCCAATTGCGATGCCAGCGCAAGCACTTTTTCGCGCATCTCATCGCTGATCTTCGGTTTGTTGTGCAACGCCTTGCTGACCGTGCATACTGAAGTGCCCAGACGTGACGCGAGTTCCTTGATCGATATGCGGTTCTGATTGTGTTGCGCAGGCGTTGACATCTCTATATCTCCAAAACGTTTTTGTTCATCCGCGATATGCCTTTATAACATAGTGCGCCGAAATGGATTTCAAACGCCGTTGTGCAAAAAAAGGTGCGAAAGGGCCTTGATAGACCAAAAACATTTTGTCCAATGCGGCTGTATTAGCTTAGGATTTGAATGAAATAAGTGCGATTCCGCCGAGACAGAGGGATGTTCCGACAATCTGTCGCCATGGGATCTGTTCGTTGAAGAAAAGGAAACCTATGAAGAGCAGTCCGATTGCGACGCCCGTATATGAGCAGATAGGTCCTACGCTGACGTTCCATCCTGTGCGGTAAAGATACAGGAAACCGCCTTCAAGACCGATGATGGAGAGGCCAAGCACATAGTTCGCCCAGTTCATGGCGCGGATGTTTTCGACGATGGTTCCGCCGCCTTTGCCGCAGCAGAGGAACATGGCGAATGAGCCCAAAGCGGCGATGATATAGACAACAGTAAGAATCGCAAACGGATTCGCATCGCGCGAAGAGCATTTCGAGCATGTCTGATAGACCAGATTGGAGCCGATCAGAAGGAAAAGTGGCCAGATTGATGTTCCCATGTGGATGTGGTTGTTCAGTCTATTTCATTATGGCGTTTCGCATGGCGGACTCTGGCGGCGTGCGGTCTGTCCAGAGTCTGAAACTCTCCATGCCTTGCTGAAGGAGAAGTTCAAGGCCGTCGGCGACGGGATTGCCCTGACGGCGCATTTCGTTTCTGAACGCGCTGTCTGTATATACGAAATCAAAGAGGGGTAAATCTTTTGGCACGAGTTCGGGCGGGATCGGCGGTGGATCATCGCGATGGAGGCCTAGCGAAGTGCATTGAAGGATTACGTCGCAGTGATTCAAGGCGCTGGGGGCATCTGCAAGCGGGAGTGCGACCACGCGGCACTCTGGAGCGATTTCCGCTATGATGGCTGCTATGCGTTCGGCGTTGGCAAGCGTGCGGTTGGCGATGGTTATTTCGCCGACGCCGTGCCTTGCGCAGAAGGTCGCCGTGGCTTGTGCCGCGCCGCCCGCGCCGAGAAAGAGCATTCGTTTGGGGAGTTCTTCGAAGCCGAAGGCGTGCTTTAGAGCGCGGCACAGACCGATGCCGTCAGTCGAGTATCCATGCATCCTGCCGTTTTTCACGACAACTGTATTCACCGTTCGCGCTGCCGCCGCCTCCGTTCCTGCAACGACATCGCAGAGGTCGTGCATTTCTTCTTTGTACGGAACGGTCACGTTCCAGCCCGAATAGCCATCGTCCACCAGCCGTTTCGCGTATGATGCAAGTTCGCCAGGCGGGACTGGGATGCATTCGTAGCTCGCATCGATTCCACAGGCCTTGAAACCCGCGTTCTGCATTTGCGGCGATAGCGAATGTCCTACTGGCCAGCCGAAAAGCGCGTAACGCCTCATCTTGTTTCCTCCAAGAGTCTTTTTGCGTTGGCGATATCCAGCTGAATTTGGGCGGTAAGGGCTTCGCTGTCGGCAAACACACGGCTTTCGCGCAGGAATGCAACGGGTTCTACGGAGATTCTTTTGCCGTATATTGAATCATTGAAATTGAACAGATGCAATTCCACGATGGGGTTGCCGTCTGTGCGGAAAGTCGGAGCGTCTCCTATATAGACTATGCCGTCCACTGGCGGCGATTGTTCGATGCGCGTGCGTGCGGCATAGACGCCGAACGGCGGCAGCTGAAGGTTCTGGCCGAGGAGGTTTGCCGTGGGGCATTTAAGGCTGTTCGTGGCGATTTCGTTGCCGTGTATGACTTCGCCGTCGATTGTATATTTGCGGCCGAGCATTGCGTTTGCTTCGTTGAAATCGCCTTCCGCGATTGCGCGCCGAATTCTGCTGCTGGAAATCCATGTGTCGCCGTGCAGAACGCCTGGAACCGGAACGACTTCGCAGGAGTGTTGCGCGGAAAGTTCCGTCAGAAGAGTAACATCGCCAGTGTTGTCATGACCGAAGCGCCAATCTTCTCCGACACAAATGCTGCATAGAGTAATATTCTTATTGCCAAATAGATATGTTGATGCAAACGCCTCTGGCCGCAGAGTCGCGAGATCTCTGTCAAAAGGCATTCTCACGATTTCGGAGATTCCAAGCGACTGCAGAAGGCGGATTTTCTCCTCCATGGTCGTCAATAGCATCGCCTGATTTTCTGGTTTGAAGAAGTGCTTTGGAATCGGATCGAAAAAGAGCGCCACCGGGCGGGCCGAATATCTTTCTGCCTGCGCAAGAAGCGTGGAGAGGACGGCGCGATGTCCCAGATGGACGCCGTCGAATGCGCCGATCGCCAATGCGATTCGGCCATTGAGACCATCAAGCGACGATGCGATATGCAGTGCTTCGGGGCACATTACTGCTGTATTGCCTCCAGAGGGATGATATGCGCCTTGAGGTCATCGATATCCCATGCCTTTATGTCATCCACCGTTGGTGCGCCGTCAACGACATGGTCTCCGCTTCGTTCTCTTCTGAGGGCGACAAGATGAGCGCCGCAGCCTATTTTACGCCCGAAATCGGCGCCGAGAGTTCTGATGTAAGTCCCCTTGGAGCATTCCACTACGAAATCCACGTCTGCCTGTCGTGGATTGAGCAAAAGGAACTTGTCGATGCGTACGGGGCGTGGTTTCCGCTCCACTTCCTGTCCTTTTCTGGCGAGTTTATAGAGCGGTTGGCCATTGATCTTGATTGCGGAATGCATAGGCGGCAGTTGCTCAATGTCGCCGATGAAAGAATCCGCGACCTTCTGGAGTTCTTCAAGCGAGAGTGGCGGGACTTCCTTTTCGGAGGCTATTTCGCCAGTCAGATCCTCTGTCGTGGTTTCGATGCCAAGGCGGATTGTTCCAGTGTAGCACTTGTCTTTCGCCATTAGTTGGTCCTGAAGGCGTGTGGCCTTTCCGAGCAGAATGACGAGCAGGCCAGTAGCAAAGGGGTCGAGCGTTCCGCAGTGTCCCGTCTTGTCCAGCTGGTAATGCCGCCTTACAAGATTCACGACATCGAAACTTGTCCAGTCGGATGGTTTGTCGACTAGAAGCACTCCGTCGATATGATTGTATTCGCGTTTTGCCATTATTCTGCGTCGGAAGGAACGGCACTGTTTTGAGCTGGCTTCGCTGGGGGATTTTCCAACGTGAAATAGCCTAGCGTTCCTGCACGGAAATCCTTAAGGAAGCCTTGTGCTGCATTTGGAAGCGAAGGTTTTCCGCCTGGCAGCAGCATTCCTCTGCGAAGCGCGAGGGCTTCCAGAAGTTCCTGCGGATCGTCTGGAATTTCAGGAAGATCCAGTGCGCGCAGCGGATTTTTGATTGGAAGCTGTTTGAGCCGCTGTATGACGAAAGAAGCGGTGATGACAGGATCGGTCGTGTCGTCTGGAATGTTTCCAAGCGCTGTCAGAAGCAGTTCGTGTTCTTTGTCGCGCAACTGCGGCCAAAGCACGCCAGGCGTGTCCAGCAATTCGACTTCGTTGCCAGCCAGTTTAACCCATTGATTCGAACGGGTCACGCCTGGTTTGTTGGCTACCTTCGCGACGTTTTTTGCCTTCAGGCGGTTTACCAGCGTGGATTTTCCGATATTCGGTATTCCGACGATCATCATGCGAACGGGACGCATGAGCGGTCTTGTGACGCCGCGTTCGGCGCGGAGCTGCATCACCAGCGACTTCCAATGGGCCGCAAGCACTTCAGGATGTTTGAGATGCGCTGAATCGAGAAAGTCCACTGGCTCGCCGTTGGCTTCGAACCATTCCTTCCATTTGCGGTTCTGCCCTGCATTGGAGAGGTCGGCCTTGTTGGCTATGAGCGCGTGCGGTTTCTGGATGAGACGGCGCTCAAGGCGCGGGTTTCGCGTGGAAAGCGGAGCACGTGCGTCAAGCAGAATGACTACAAGATCCACGAGAGAGAGCGATTCCTTCATCGCTACCTCTGCCTTCAGCATGTGCCCCGGATACCAAAGATTCCGTTGGGAACTCTCGTATGGATTGCTGTCAGTCATGCTGATTTAGAGATCGAAGAGCAGTGTGTATTCGCCTGGAAGCGCGATGAGTTTGCCGTCGGCGTCATGCTGGAATTCGGCTGTTCCGGTGAATTCGGCGATTTTCTTTGCAGGCAACGTGATTTCGGCGGTGGTGTTGTCTGGTACCGAGAAATTCCAGACAAGAGACGTTTTTCCATCTTCCGTGATGCGTTCCCACTGAGAAGAAATCACACCGTATGGCGAGCAGAAAGCGGCCATTGCGGAATTCAGACGCTTGCCTGGTTCAGGAGCGAGACGGAAGCGCTTGAATGCGACTGCGTCGGGATCGTCTTCGATTGGTTTGATTCCAGCGATGGTTTCGAAGAACCATTCAGCGACCGCACCGTAAGCGTAGTGGTTGAACGAGTTCATTTCGACATCTCCGAAGCCGTCCTTGTGCGTATAGCTGTTCCAGCGCTCCCACATTGTCGTGGCGCCCTGCGTCACTGGATAGAGCCAGCCTGGATAGGATGTCTGCAGCAGCAAATCGTATGCAAGATCCGTGTGTCCGAAGCGCGAGAGTATCGGCAGGAGGAAGGGTGTTCCGATGAATCCAGTGGAAAGATGCAGCTTGCGCGTGACGCTGATGTCCTTCGCGAGTGCATCGACCGTCTTCTTGATCCATTCCTTCGGCAGGAGGTTGAAGTGCAGCGCGACAAGATATGCGCATTGCGTCTTGATCGTCAAGCCTGTTTTTTCATTGAAGAATTTCTTCAGGAAGGCATCGTTGACTTTCTTTGAGATGGCCGTCAGGCGTTTTGCATCTTTGTCACGTCCGAGGATTCCGCCGATTTTCGCGAGCAGGGCGGACATGCCTGCGAGATAGGCAGTGCCGAGATAGTTCTTCGGCGTGTTGGCATCGATGTTCAGCCAGTCGCCGTAGTTTCTCTGTTCGAGAATGTAGGTGCCCTTCGTGTAGCGGACGCACGCCTGGATGTATTTGTCCATCTGGTCGAAATACTTCACGAGAATGCGTTTGTCGCCGTATTTGCGATACATCTGCCACGGCACGAGAATCGCTGCGTCCGACCATGCGGCCGCGGGTTCGTTGACGTATTGTGCAGTCGGCATCGGCGAAACGTGTGGATATTCTCCCGTTGGGGCCTGGTCGAGATTGAAGTCGATGAGCCACTTCGTGTAGAAATCAGGCGCGTTGAGGCAGTATGTAGCGGCGTTTGAGATGACCTGCGTGTCGCCTGTCCAGCCGAAGCGTTCGTCGCGCTGCGGGCAGTCGGTCGGGACATCGAGAAGATTTGAGCGCAGGCCCCAACCTACGTTGTCGAAGAGTTGGTTGAGGAGCGGTTCGTCACATGTGAACAATCCTGTGCGTTTCAGGTCGCTGGAGAGGACGACAGCCTCGATGTCTTTTTTCGTGAGGCGTCCGATCCATCCTGACACTTCCAGATATCTGAAGCCGAAGAAAGTGAATCTAGGCTCGAAAGTTGCTTCCTTCGCGTCATCGCAGACATAAGTCGTGATGGCGCGTGCTGAACGGAGGTTGGCAGTGTAGAGGGAGCCGTCCGCGTTGAGCATTTCGCCGTGTCTGACGGTGATTACAGCACCTTTGGTGGTGTTCTTCAGATGCAGGATTTCGCGTCCTGTGAAATTCTGTCCGAAATCGATGATGTACGTCCCCTGGCATCTGCGTGTTATTTTTTCAGGCTGGAGCGTCTGAAGCCGTTTGACTTCCGCGCCGCTGTTCCACGTGATTTCGATTTCAGGATTG
>JAKSPA010000077.1 GCA_024405235.1 Lentisphaeria bacterium | reverse complement strand
ACGGAACAACACCAAAAAAGTCATTGGCCTGCCTTGTAATTTACATGACAGGCATATATATACCATAACGGCAAAAGGCATCGAAATTGGCCATTTCTGACGCCCTTTTGTAAAATCGCCCCTTTGGAAGTGGTTTGGCGTTTTGGCGTCCGTCGTCATTTTTTCAAAGCGATTTCGAGTTTTGTCCGCAACTCTGTCATTTCACATTTGCCTCAAACCGAATTCTGTATTCTAGCACTCAGTCGTGACAATCAAATTTAATGTTTGATTCACCAAATCGGACTCGTTTCAGAGAATACAGACAAACATTTTGGCGCATTTGCATATTTCTGTCCGCCCTGCATGTCGTACGCACGCGCAGGATATACTATATTATATAAATGCCAAAAATTTGGGGCTGTCTTATTCATTTCGCACTATGCGTAATGTGGATGATGCCCCCCATACAAGGAGAAAAGAAAACATGTCCACTGCAACTGAGCCGCTTCCAGGCACATCTGACATCTGGGAACCGGAAGTATTCGGCTGGCTGAATCTGGAGTCGATCACAAGTGATGTTCTAGGGCGATACGGCTATCAGGAACTGCGCACGCCTGTATTCGAGCGCACGGAAGTATTCGTTCGCAATCTTGGCAACGAAACCGATGTCGTCCAAAAAGAGATGTACACATTCGACGATCGCGGCGGACGCTCGCTCACGCTGCGTCCAGAAGGAACCGCAGGCGTCATGCGCGCCGTTGCGAATCTCGGTCTGGGGCCTGGCGAAGAATGCCGCGTATTCTACATGGGACCTATGTTCCGCGGCGAACGTCCTTCGGCAGGACGCAAACGCCAGTTCCATCAGATTGGCGTTGAAGCCGTCGGTTGCAATTCTCCATGGATGGATGCAGAAGTCATCGCCATGCTAGTGCACTATCTTGAAGAACTCGGCATCACAAATCCACGAGTTCAGATTAACTCGCGCGGACTTCCGGAAGACAGACCGGCCGTGGCGCAGGCTCTCAAAGACTACTTCCAGCCGCACCTCCACGAAATGTGCGACGACTGCCGCCGCCGTTTTGAAACCAACGTCTGGAGAATGCTTGACTGCAAGCAGGAGACATGCCACAATCTGGCTCTCGGAGCCCCGCAAATTGCAAACCTCCTCGGAGAAGAATCCAAAGGCTTCTTCAAACGTGTCTGCGACGGTCTTGACCGTCTTGGCATCAAATATGAAATCAATCCGCGTCTGGTTCGCGGACTGGACTACTATGTCCACACCGTCTTTGAAATCACGCACCCTGCGCTTGGCAGTGAAGACGCAATCGCCGGCGGCGGCCGTTATCGCATGACCATGCCTGGCACAAACACGCCCATCGAAGGCATCGGCTTTGCGGCCGGCATCGAGCGCCTCCTCATGACACGCGCAGGCCTCGGCATGGCACCGCAGGCACGCGCCGCTGCCGACACATTCATCATCGCGGCAGGCGAAGCCGCAATTCCCGCGGGACTGCAGCTCGCAGGCGAACTGCGCCATAGCGGTCTCGGCGGACGCGTGCTGGCGGATGTCACTGGGCGTTCGATGAAGGCGCAGTTCCGTTCCGCAAACAAGTCTGGCGCACAAAAAGTGCTCATCATTGGCGAAAGCGAACTTGCCGATGGAACAGTCGCCGTCAAAGACATGACCGATGGCACTCAGAAAACCGTCAAGCGCGACGAAATCAAGGGAATTTTCTAAAAACAAAGGGAGAATTGCAATGGGCTTCCGCACAAACACCTGCAATGATTTGAATCTGTCCAATCTTGGACAAACCGTTACGCTCTGCGGTTGGGTGAACGCCTGCCGCAATCTGGGCGGCATGCTCTTCATCGACCTTCGCGACCGCGAGGGCATCACGCAGCTGGTGATTGACCCTGCCGCCGCGCCGGAGGTTTTCGAAATGGCCAAACCGATCCGCGAGGAGTGGGTCATTCAAGCCACGGGAATCGTCCGTGCCCGTCCCGAAGGCATGATCAACAACGACCGCGCCACAGGCGCAGTTGAAATAGCCGTCAACACGCTGAACATCCTGAACCAGGCGGCTCCGATGCCATACAATCTGGAAGATCCAAAGGCCTCTGACGACATGAAGCTGAAGTACCGCTATCTGGACATGCGCCGTAGCGGTCTTCTGAACACGCTGAAGGTTCGTCACAAGATCACTCAGGTCATGAGAAACGTCTTCGACAAGGAAGGTTTCATTGAAGTCGAGACGCCTATTCTGACGAAATCCACTCCGGAAGGCGCTCGTGACTATCTCGTTCCAAGCCGCATGAAAGTCGGCGGTTTCTACGCCCTCCCCCAAAGCCCCCAGCAGTACAAGCAGCTTCTAATGGTCGGCGGAGTTGATAAATATTTCCAGATCGCGCGTTGCTTCCGTGATGAAGACCTTCGCGCCGACCGTCAGCCCGAATTCACTCAGATCGACTTGGAAATGAGTTTCGTCAATGAGAAGGATGTTCAGGACATCACAGAGAAACTCCTCTACAATGTGATGAAGGATGTAAAGGGCATGGAAGTCGCAATTCCTTTCCCGCGCATGACATGGCTTGACGCAATGACGCAATATGGTTCAGACAAGCCTGACACGCGCTTCGGAATGGTCATGCACAATGTCACGAAACTCTTCACGACCTCCACCTTCAAGCCGTTCGAATCGGCGATTGCCGAAAACGGCACGATCGAAGCGTTGAATGGAAAGGGCCTTGCAGCGGCAACCAGCCGCAAAGGCATCGACGAACTCACGGAAGCAGCCAAACTGCTTGGCGCAAAAGGTCTCGTCGCCCTGAAGGTCGATGAAGCGGGAACTCTCTCTGGGCCTGCAGCCAGATTCCTGACGGCGGAGGAAACTGCCGCTCTGAAGAACGAATTGGACGCACAGCCAGGAGACCTCCTCCTTCTCGTGGCAGACAAGTCCTTCAGAGTCACATGCTTCGCATTGGGACGCGTTCGTCTTGAACTCGCCGCAAAGAACAACATGATTCCGGAAGATAAGTTCAATTTCCTCTGGATCACGGAATTCCCGCTCTTCGACTGGGACTTCGCAGAACAGCGTTGGGTCGCCGAACACCATCCCTTCACTCATCCGATGGACGAAGATCTGCCGTTGCTCAATACCGAGCCAGGGAAAGTCCGCGCGCGCGCGTATGACATCATTCTTAACGGCGTTGAACTCGGCGGCGGTTCAATCCGTATCCATGAGCCTGAGCTTCAAGCGCTTATGTTCAAGACGCTCGGCATTTCCGATGAATCGGCACGCCATCGTTTCGGACACCTCCTCGACGCATTCTCCTTCGGCGCGCCACCTCACGGCGGTCTGGCGCTCGGTCACGATCGACTCGTCATGCTCCTCAGCGGCATGAAGTCCATCCGCGACACCATCGCCTTCCCGAAGACGGCCAAGGCGGCCTGCCTCATGATGGATTCGCCTTCCACTGATGTTGATAGCAAACAGCTCCAAGAGCTCAATCTGGCTATCGTCAACAACGCATAGCGAATAATGCGCAACTAGCCAAACAAGCCCAGTTCCTGCAGACGGAATTGGGCTTGTTCCGTTATATACCCTCCGCATGGCCAATTCCCTTCCACAAGCCTAGAACGCAAATGCCATGAGACGCTCTTTTCCCGCCAAAGCATCAAAGATTGCATTTTCAATTCTGTTCTGCCTCTGCAGCCTCGTGATTGCGGACGAAATGCATGTGCGCATACTGCACACAAGCGACCTTCACGGTAATCTGACAGGCGAAGAGAGCGAAATCGGCGCCTCCATTCTGCGGCTAGGCACAGTCATAGACTCTTCTCGTCGCGAATGCCCGCCGGGAAGTGTCCTTGTGATTGACACTGGCGACACATTTCAAGGGTCGCTTGCATCGTTGCTTTCCAAAGGAAGAGCGCCGCTGGCTGCCCTGAATGCAATGGGACTTGATGCGTGGATACCAGGCAATCACGATTTCGATTTCGGCTTTCAGTGCTTTCTGGACAATGCAGAATTCCTGCGAGCCAAGATCATCTGCGGAAATCTTCGCGCAAAAGACGCGAAGGCAACGCCTTTCCCTGCGTGGAAGTTATTTGACTGCAATGGAGCGAAAATCGCAATCATAGGAGGCACTGCATCATATCTTCCGTATTGGTTTCTTGGCTTCAACGATGTCTTTGAAATCGAAAGCGTCCGCTCGATGCTGAAACGCGTGCTTCCAGAAGTGCTTGCATGCAAACCAGACGCTGTTGTTCTGGCCTCGCATCAGGGATGGTTGGAAAAGGACGAACGCGGCGTCAACGAAATCTCTCAAATCTGCAGAGAGTTTCCTGAAATAGATTTGATTCTTGGCGCACATACGCATCGTCCGTTCGCAGGACGCAGAATCGGCGCGCGCACATGGTATGTCCAGCCCGCCGCCCATGGCGATTTCGTTTCCAGAGTCGATTTGACGATTGATACAAAGCGTCATGCCGTCACCGAAATTTCATCGCGGCTTCTCAGAGTCACGCAAGAGTGTGCCGAATCTCAGCAGCTGCGTCAGTCAATAGAGAACTGGCTGACTCAGGCAGCGGAAGAGGCGTCGAAACCACTCTCCGCGCCATTGCCTGACGAAATTTCATCTAGCGGGCGGCCTGGCATCGCATGTCAGCAAAGCGAGCTTATCTGCCAGGCGATCGCCGAAGCATCCAACGCCGAAATAGCCTTCCACGGAATATTGGCGAAAGTAAACTTGGCAAAGGGAGAAGTCATCACTATGGGAAGACTATATGAAGTGATTCCATACGAAAACAATATCGTGACCTGCGAACTGACAAAAGAGGAAATCGAGGCCGTCATCGCAGAACAATGGACGCTTCGCAAAGTCTATACATTCTGCGGACTCTGGGGAGCGACAGCTTCAGTGGACAGCACTGCTGCAACGCTACTCTCCATCGGCACCGACAAGACGCCTATCGTTCAGGGGAAACGATATCTAGTCGCCCTGAACTCCTTCACGGCGGCAGGAGGCGGAAGGACACCTGTTCTTTCGGAAATTCTTTCTAGACCAACTTCAAAGACGCGAAACATCGGCATTTCAACACGGGACGCTCTGGCGGATTGGTTCAGAAAGCATCCCTGTGAAAAAGTTGCCGCCAGAAAATGGCTAATCGCCAAATAGGCCTTTCTAGCGGCTCCAGCGGCTCCAGCGGCTCCAGCGGCTCCAGCGGCTCTGGCGGCTCTAAGCCGCCACAGCCGCGCTTAGTATAGTGCCGCGGAGCTTGCTCCGCGGAATGAGCCAGGGCCTCTAGGCAGCTCCGGCTGTGTAATAGGCAGCCACGCCAGGGCCTCTAGGCAGCTCCGGCTGTGTAATAGGCAGCTAATCTAGCCCCTATTTTAGCATCTCAGAGCAGATGCGAATCAAGTTGCCTGCGTCTTCCAGATCGCACCATTCTCCTGCGTCATGAATATTACCATTACGCACGCCAGCCTGGATGACAGGAATATCTGGATAGCGCCACGCGATATAGCGGGCGTCGGTGGCGCCGTGCATCTTTTTGAGTTTGTAATCCTGTCCTGTGATCTTCTTTGCGCAGCGCAGATAGTTCTGAACGAACTCGCAGTCTTCATTGCAGAAGAGTGGAACAAAATTCAGTTGGACTTCCAGATCATCACAGCCTGTGAGAGTCTTGATTTTATTAAGAATTGCCTCTTCAGTGCCTGGCTTGGTATAGCGGATATTGAATAGGATGGACGCTGTATCGGGAATCACGTTGTGCGCTTTTGACGAGCATGTGATTCCTGTTGCGGAGAGACTATCGACCCAATCATCTTCCGATGTAGGATTTGCCCATGCCTTGCGAAGTTTCTGATAGCCTTCCATGAGCATATCAATGGCATTAACAGCCGTCCATGGCAGAGCGGAATGTCCGCCCCTTCCGTGTGCCGTGACACGCACGACGATCATGCCTTTTTCCTGACAAGATATCGTGTTCTCGCCTGGAATGTCAAGCACGACTGCGCCACGGGTGCAACGATAGCCTAGTTTCAGCATTTCATCCGTGGTATGACCGCCGATTTCTTCATCCGTGGTGAAGATTGCGGCAACGGACTTGTCTGGATTGTCGCATAGAACCTGCGCAACTACAACTGCATCGCCGAGATCGTCGCCGGCACCACGACCATAGAGCCTTCCATCTTGAATATACGGCTGGTTTTGGTAAGGAGTGTTCAGTGGAACGACATCGAGATGTGCATTGAAAAGCACTTCGGTTTCCTTGCCTTCTGGCAGCACGGATGCGTAAAGCGTGTTCTTGCCATCAATGACTTCGCGGACGACGCGAATGCCATGCGCCTTCAGGAAATCCTCCATGATGGCGGAAGCACGATTCACAGCAGGAGTGTCTGCGCTTACCGGTGCGCTAGCAATTAGTTGTTTAAGGAGTTCTACAAATTCTGGCTTCATTTTGTTTAAACGGTCGCGACTTAACTATGAAAAAAGCAGTAATTATTCGGCAACAGCGCTCCTGC
Organism: Lentisphaeria bacterium; assembly: GCA_024405235.1. Classification (GTDB taxonomy): domain Bacteria; phylum Verrucomicrobiota; class Lentisphaeria; order Oligosphaerales; family Oligosphaeraceae; genus UBA1724. The sequence goes on along the minus strand of JAKSPA010000077.1, from coordinate 756 downwards.
TCTTTATGCATGCCGTGAAACCCTGGAACGTCCGAGCAGCATCCACATAAAGACAAATGATGGCGCTTTGCACTTTCGACGAGAAAAACGTATTCACGCTTCGCCTTGCCGTAAGCATTTCTTACTATAATATCTTTTTCTTCTCTTAAACAGCATCGTTTTTCAAAACAGACAAAGCACGCGAGAAAACATCGGCACGCATTACAGACTACAGGAGAAAAGGCCAATATCAAATACGCTTTTGAAGAGTACTCTAAAATGCAACAAAAATGTTCCCCAAACAACTTAGAACCACCAAACCATGCACGGGAAACATAGCCGCAGGATTCGCAAAAAAAGGAAATTATATACATAAGTTTCCGTTATGGAACGACCATGCAAACTTCTTCTGCACACGAGGCGCATGCCTCAGGGAAACATCGTCTCCAGGCATGCCTACGACTTAAGCATAGGATTTACGAATGACTACCATATCCCTTTGCGTCCCCCAAAAAATTGGGAACTAAATACTTAAGTTGCTATGTGGAAAATGTGGAAAATGTGGGCCATGCATGACAAGTTAAGTTTTTATCCCTTCCCAAAAGCCAAAACGGAGAGTTCACTGAATTTTGTCCAAAAAACGCGTCCGCGGGAGCCCAAAATCGCATGTGAAAATTACCAGAATCGCGTAGAACGCACAGAAATGGCCAAGAAGGCATGTCCACCCCTTTTTGCGTATAATAATACCTAAACGGCAACAAGGCCCTAAATTGGCCA
>JAKSPA010000076.1 GCA_024405235.1 Lentisphaeria bacterium | reverse complement strand
GTAGTAGGGATCGCCGTCAATGTCCATGTTGGAGTACATGTTCTCCTTGTAGAAACCAAGATGTCCGGAAGTCTCCCACAGATTGGCGCGTCCCACATGAGGCGTGTAGACGAGTTCGTATCCGTTTCTGTAGTGTGCATCGCGCCAGAAGGTTTCGATGACGTTGCGGATTCTAGCGCCCATGGGATGCCAGCAGATGAGTCCTGGTCCGATTTCTTCGTGAGTGCTGAAGAGTTCCATTTCGACGCCGATCTTGCGGTGGTCGCGTTTCTTGGCCTCTTCGACGCGCTGGAGGTATTCGTCCAGTTCCTTCTTGGATGGGAATGCGGTGCCGTAGACGCGCTGGAGCATCTTGTTTTTCTCGTCGCCTCTGAAATAGGAACCTGCAATGCCAGTGAGCTTGACTGCACCGATCTGCGATGAGTTCTCAACGTGTGGTCCGCGGCAGAGATCGACGAAATCGCCGCATGTGTAAAGTGAGATCACACCGTCTTCCGGAATGTCGGCGAGGCGTTCCAGCTTGTAGGTCTGGCCCTTGCTTTCGAAGAGCTGCTGCGCCTCTGCGCGCGAGACCTCTGTTCTGACGAACGGAACCTTCTGGCCGATCATCTTGCGCATGCGTGTCTCGATTTCTTTGAGATCCTCTGGGCTGAGGTGGTGCTCCATGTCGAAATCGTAGTAGAAACCATCTTCCGTGGCTGGACCGATGTCGAATTTCGCATCAGGCCAAAGTTTTGCGACGACGGCCGCCATGATGTGTGCGGCGGAGTGTCTGAGTGTGCTCAGTTCAATGTTGTTGTCGGACATTTTATTTTTTCTCCAGATTTTCTGGTTGTTAAATTATCGTTTATTCCAGAACGCCTTTGGTCGACGGTGTCTCGCCCTGCAGGGCGTTGTCGATTGCGACGGCGTTTCTCAATGCTCTTCCGAAAGCCTTGAAGATTGCTTCCAGACAGTGGTGATTCTCATCGCCTGCGATGAGATCCACATGGAGCGTCATTCCTGCGGTATTGACGAGAGCCTGAAAGAATTCATGGAAGAGCTTGTGACTGATTCCACCTGCCGCGGCTTCGGGAAAATCGCATCTCCATGAGAGGTGTGGTCTGCCGGAGAGATCGATGACGACTCTTGCGAGCGCCTCGTCCAGCGGCACAGTCGCGTCAGCGAATCTAGTGATCCCGCGCTTGTCACCCAGAGCAACTTTCATTGCCTGGCCAAGCGCGAGTCCGATGTCCTCCATGGTATGATGCGGGTCAATTTGCAGATCGCCTTCTGCCTTGAGCTGCAGAGAAATGCGGCCGTGTCTGAACGTAGCGTCGAGCATATGGTCGAAGAAGGGCAGTCCCGTGCTGATGGAATTGTCAGCAGGGCCCTTGTCGATGTTCAGGGCCAGAGAGACCTTTGTCTCTTTGGTTACACGGTTGATTTCTGCGTTGCGTGGCATTTTGCGTTAAGTGTTTGTGCGGTGAAATCTATAATATAGCACAACTATGCCGTTTCACTAATCGGAAACGACAGGAAGATTTCCGGTGAGCAGGCCGCGTTTTGTTCCCTGCAGGAATTCCACGAATGCGCGGACCTCAGGCAGGTCGGGAAGTTCGTTCTTGATCTTTTCGATTGCGTTGGGGCGGCTGTATCCTTCGAGACATGCGATTTTTATCGCGTTCTTGATTGCGAGAATGGTTTCCGCATTCCAGTTCGCGCGTCTGAGACCGACAGCATTGATGCCTTGAATCGCATTGTCCTGAACGATGCTGAAGGGTGGAACGTCCTGCGTGATTTTCATGCCTCCGCCGATCATCGCGAGAGCTCCGATTCTGCAGAACTGGTGGACCATGGTCATTCCGGAGAGGAATGCATGCCGTCCCACTTCAACGCGTCCGGCCAGAAGGCTTGCGTTGGCGATGATCACTTCGTCGGCGATCTGGCAGTTGTGTCCGAGATGGACGAAAGCCATCAGCATCACGTTGTTTCCGACGCGTGTGCATGAGTCCTCCTCCACACCGCGGTGGATGGTGACATATTCGCGTATGATGCAGTTTTCACCGATTTCAGTGAATGAGTTCTGTCCGTTGTAGTGGACGTCCTGCGGTTCGTCTCCGATGTTTGCGCCGCAATGAATCTTTGTGCCCTTTCCGATTGTCGTGTTGCCAGTCAGAACCACGTGAGGTCCAATGAAGCAACCGTCTCCGATTTTCACGTTTTTCCCGATGAAAGCGAATGGGCTTACAGTCACATCTTTTCCGATGATTGCGCCTTCTTCGATGGCGGCTCGCGAGTCGATGTTTGACATTGTGCGGTTTCCGGTTGGAGGTTGTTTGTTGCCGTGGAATTGACTATCCGAGAATTACGCGTTTGCGGTTCTTTTTGCCAGCGCGGAGCATGATTTCGCGGTTTTCTGCGAAATCCGCCTTCGTGATGACCATTTTGGGATCCTGCAGGCGTGTCTCGCCGAGATAGCATCCACCGCCCTGGACAAGACGTCTTGCCTCGCCGTTGGAGGCGCAGAGTCCGGCCTGGACCATGAGTGTCAGAAGACCGATTCCGTCGCCGAATTCGGCTTCGGAGACAGTGATTGCGGGAATTGCGTCATTGGCGCTGGCCGCAGAGATTTTTGCGACTTCCGAGGAGGTTTCGATTTTGCCTTCGGGATCTGCGAAGCCGAATTGCGTGCATGCGGCGAGATAGGCTTGCGCGGCGACTTCGGGGCCGTGAGCCAGTGCGGTTGCCTCGTATGCCAGAATCTCCTTCGCGCGGTTGATTTCAGGGGAGGGCAGTGCGCCAAGGCGTCTCACTTCGTCCATCGGAAGGGCGGTGAAGTATCCAAGAAGCTTCTGGACATCGCCGTCATCGACGTTTCTCCAGAACTGGTAGTATTCGAATGGTGCGGTGCGCGATGCATCGAGCCATACGGCGCCGCCGGCGGTCTTGCCGAATTTCGTTCCGTCGGCCTTGAGCAGCAGCGGGAACGTGGCGCCGAAGACCTCCTTTTGCTGAAGTCGTCTTGTCAGATCGACACCTGCGACGATGTTTCCCCACTGATCCTGTCCTCCGAATTCGAATTTGCAGTTGAAATCCTTGCAGAGGTGGTTGAAGTCGAAGGCCTGAAGGAGCGGATAGCTGAATTCAAGGAAAGACAGAGTGTTCTGCAGGCGCAGTTTCACCGATTCAGCCGTCAGCATCTTGTTGACGCTGAAGAGCGAACCGATGTCTCTGAGGAAGTCAAGGAACTTGACGTCTCTGAGCCATTCGGCGTTGTTGACGATCTGCGCTTTTCCGTCACCGAAATCCAGAAATCTAGCGAGTTGGGATTTGATGCATTCGACGTTGTTGTCGATTGTCTCCACAGTCATGATCGGGCGTGCTTCCATTTTTCCAGATGGATCGCCGATCATTGCGGTTCCGCCGCCGACGAGCGCCAGAGGGCGATGTCCGCACTTCTGCAGCCAGCGCATGGCCATGATTGGCAGAAGGTGTCCGATGTGCAGTGAATTTCCCGTGGGGTCGAAGCCGACATAGAAAGTCTGCGGGCCCTCACCGAGCATTTTCTGCATTGCGACGGCGTCGGTGGACTGGTATACGAATCCTCTTTCAACTAAAATATCCCACGCGTTCTGCATGGCTGGATCTCCTTGATGGTCACTTCAGGGATAACAAAAAAAGGCACAAACGGTTCATCGTTCGTGCCTTGTCTTTTACGGAATCAAAACAGCGGTTCCTTGTGTTAGGCACCGATGATTTCCTTGACGGTCAGACGGGTCATGTCCTGACGATGACCATTCTTGCAGCGGCTGCGCTTGCGGCGCTTCATCTTGAAGACGATCAGTTTGGGGCCACGGAACTGCTCTTTGATTTCGGCCTTGACGACTGCGCCGGCGATGGTGGGGGTTCCGAAGGTGGTGTCTGCTTCGTTGGAGATGAGGAGGACATCGCTGAAGTCAACGGCGGTTCCTGCTTCGCCCTGGATGCGGTCGATTTCGAAATCCTGGCCGGGTTCGACTTTGTACTGCTTGCCCGAGGTCTTGATGATTGCGTACATGATGGGTGCTCCCTAGTGTTTACAGTTATTGAGATGATCAGAAATCGTGAATTACGTCAAGTGCGTTAATATAATGACTCCTGCCGAGTTTTCAAACTGGCATCGTCAATTCATTGGTCGATAATGTGCCAGATAGGAGAGTTCTCGCGGCAGCGGGATGTTTGCGCCCGTTTCGTTTTCTCCGTATCCATTCTCCGCGAGAATCTGTATATCCCTCAAAACTCGTATATCGCCTTTGAATTTCACCTTGAAATCATAGATGATATTGATTTTGCGCTGAGCATGCAGCGTCGCGATGATGCTTTGGAGGAGTTCAAGCAGCGTCTGGGCTGTGGAACTGTTGATGATCGGTTCCAGATCGAGCGGGTAAACGAGAATTCTGAGAAGGTTCATATTCGCCATCTGTCTGAGCAGTTCCATTGAGGCGTCGGCTTTTGTGATTTCCTTCTTCTCCAATTTCTTTTCGAGCGCCAGCAGTGCAGGGCCCATGTTGGCCAGTTCGTTTCCGATGTGCTGACGTTTCAATTGGTTGACCCATTCGTTCGCAAGGAAGAGATTCATAGGAACGCTGGCGTCGTATTCTTTGTCGAGCAGCATTGTGACTGGACTGCCGTAGTGTCTGACGACAGAGGAAATGAGCGTCGCGGGACGTACGTGGAATCCGAAATACGGCGGGACTGGGATTTCGAGTTCTTCGATGACGGCGTACTGTTTAAGCATGTTTTGGCAGAGTCCACGTGCGCCAGCCAGAAATTCGTAGCTGTATCGGCAGAGATAGTGCGTGAGCAGTTCAAGATACCAGTTGCTTTTCAGAACGCAGTTCTTATGACAGAAGAGTGCGTCGCCTTGTATTTTGATATGCCTTTCGTAGAAATGGATGAATACGGTCGCGACTCTGAGCAGATGAAGGACGATGCTGATGTGTCCGCGAAGTTTCCTAAGGGATGCGTCGTTGCCTTCGATGTCGCTATAAGATATATATGTATCGTACAAAGACTGCAGCGTGTGGAATTTTTCTTCGAGCGAGCGGATGGATGCTTCCGAGAGCAGGTCGAAATTCAGTCCGCGCCATTGCGGAGCGCGGCACTTTGCAGCATTGTCGAGGAACTTGGCGTCTTCTGTGTTGTTAAGGAAACTGGTTGCAAGATGGATGACGAGCTGTTTGGCATCTTCGCGGATGCCCATGATACGGTCCTTCGGGAGGAGGCCTTTGGGCAGTTCTTCCGTATAGTCGTAGCCGATGAGTTCCTCCGGTGGCGGCCAATTCAGCGCCATTGCGTCATTCATGACTTGCTTCAGAGAGCAGAAGAGGAAGTTCGAGATGTACATGACGGCATCGGCCGTATCACGCTCCATCGTCGGGAAATTGCATTGGAAATCGTAGGAGTGGATGGTATGCTGCAAGTGGAGAAGGTCGTATCCTGCGATGCTGAAATTCTTGATCATCGCCACATGCATGCGGAAACCATGCCATTTTTCGTTGCTTCGAGCGCCGTATGCGTCAAGAAGTTCCTCCAATTGGCTGGATTCTGCCTGCAGGAAACTTAGGAGCGGTCGCGTAAGAAAGAAATTCTCCGCTCCGATTTCCACGAAATGAACGCTATGGGATAGAAGAAGCGCAGAACGCGCCCGTAGCAGTTCATCAAATGATACGCTGTCGACAATCTCCATGGTTGGTAGTGGATTTTATTCTCTCCAATAATAGGGTTACTTACAATAATTGAATATTCGACTTTTGCAAGTTGATGTACGCAAAAAACGACAAAAAGCGACCAAAAGGACCATATATACCCAAAAAAACCGCGCTGCCCTAAAAGGAAAGGACACCGCGGTCTTTTTGTTGGATAGGTTTTCGAGAGAATTAGTGGAGGTTGTAGTACTCGATAACCTTGATGATGGAGACGTCAACGTGAATTTCCTCTGGGAGAGGTTCGCGTGTGATGGTCACCTTGCAGCTGGCTGCGTCTTTTTCCATGTAGGGAGGCAGAACAACCGTGCTCTCCTTTGCGATCTTTGCGATCATGGGGGAGTGCTGTTCGTCGATGGTGAGGACGTCACCGGCCTTCAGACGGAGGCTGGCGCGGTCGCAGATCTTGCCGTTCACGAGAATGTGGCGATGGCTGACGACCTGGCGGGCTGCGAAGATCGTGGGGGCCAGACCGCTGCGATAGACAGCGGAGACGAGTCTCATTTCGAGGTTGGCCAGAAGCTTGTCGCCAGTGTTGCCGAGACCGCGCTTGGAGTTGCGGTAGATGAAGGTGAGCTGATGCTCGGTCAGATCATAGAAGGTCTTGAGCTTCTGTTTCTCCAGGAGCAGCTGACCATAGGTGGAGAGCTTCACGCGGCGCTTGGTAGGACCATGCTGGCCGGCTGGATATGCTTTGGGAGTGCTGGTGGCATCTGCGCCCTCGCGGGTTTTGATGACGCGGCTGTTTGTTGGGCAGTTGGGCTGTCCCCAGAGGCAGAAACCGATGCGGCGGCACAGAGTGTGCTTGGCGCCGTGGGTGCCGTTTTTGGTAGTGGCCATGTTTGGTCTTCCTTTTTCAAGCGCTTTCGCTTCCACCAAATCTTTAACTGTCGCCGCCTGTCAATTGGTTAATTCATGTAGAACTCCTTCTGGCCTAAGCCATCGGGAGGCGGCTGGATTGGCGCGAAAAGCGGCTTAATATAATGCTTTTACAGGAATCTTCAAGTCGTTCCGCTGTTGAACGGCGTGCTTGAATCAGCTTTTCTGGCTTCCGCGATTGCGTCTCGGCACGCGATTCTGTTCACGTTCCTGCTCCTTCTGGAGGCGTTCCTGCTCCTTCTTCTGTTTGTTGAGATTCTCCTCCTGCAGTCGTCTGGCCTCTTCCTGCTGCCTGCGCATTTTTTCCTGCTCTTCCTGACGACGCTGCATCTGCTGCTGATACATCTGCTGCTGTTGATTGAAGATTTGCTGCTGCATCATCTGCTGTTGCTGCATCATCTGCTGTTGCTGCGTCATCTGTTGCTGAGACTGCTGTTGCTGGGCCTGCTTTTCTTTGTTCTTCTCGTTCTTTTTCGCCTGTTCGATTCGGCGGTTGTGTTCGCGAATCATCTTGTGGAGGGAATCATGGAGATAGTCCTTTGTCTTTTTATTGATGTTGCCGTAGCCTTTCAGATCAATGCATTCACGGTTTCTGTTGACGCCGTCGTATTTCGAGTTCGCAGCCCCAAGATCCGAATTATGGGATTTGATGAGCCTGTCGAGATCGTCGTCCAGTTTTCTCGCAAGACTGTCAGTTATTGGTCCCGCTGGGACTTGGACGCTTGCGCTTTTCG
>JAKSPA010000075.1 GCA_024405235.1 Lentisphaeria bacterium | reverse complement strand
CATTCCATCAGGTCAAAAAAGCGGATTTTCTTCAGGCAATGGACATATCGTGCTTCTCGTTGATGAACGTCTGCAACGCCTTGAAAGACCATCTCGCGCCAGATGCATCAATCGTCACGATGTCAATCTCTTCAACCAAAATGGCGGCGGAAAGCTACGGCTACATGGGGCCTGTCAAGGCGGCGCTCGACTCCAGCGTAGTCTTTCTGGCGAAATCCCTCACGTCAACGGTATCACCAGAGATCCGCGTGAATGCAATCGGCGCAAGTCCGCTGAAGACAAGCGCTTCTGCTGGAATACCAGGCTACGTGGACGCATATCTCTACGCCGAAAAGGCAACTCTCAGGCATCGTGCTCTGGAGACGCCGGAAGCAGCAAATGTCGCCGCATTCCTTCTAAGCAGAAGGTCCAGCGGCATAAACGCGCAGACGCTTGTTGTCGATGCAGGAATGGCCTGCAACTACTTTGACTCTACAATCATTCATCAATAACGTACGAAAATGACTCCCTCACTTGAAGAAATCCAATCGCTATACAGCGACTACATGGTTCCCGCATACAACTTCACCGCTCCCGTAATGGTCCGCGGCGAAGGCTCCAGACTGTGGGATATCAACGGCAAAAAATATCTGGACTTCACGACAGGCATCAGCGTCTGCAGCCTAGGGCACTGCCATCCAGGCGTCGTCGCCGCCATCAAATCGCAGTCCGAAAAACTGATGCACTGCTCGAACATCTTCTGCAGCCTCAATGCACCGCAACTTGCGAAAAAGCTCTCCGACGCAACCTTCGGCGGCAAAATATTCTTCGCGAATTCAGGAGCCGAAGCGAATGAAGGCATGATCAAGACCGCCCGCCTCTGGGGCTCCAAGAACGGCGGCAAATCGGAAATCATCGTATTCAAGACATCGTTCCATGGGCGCACGCTGGCTACTCTCGCAGCCACCGGCCAGCCAATTTTCCGTGAAGGAATGGGACCGGACGTGCAGGGATTCGTCACTGTCGAATACAACAATCTTAATGCAGTGAAGGCCGCAATCACTGACAAGACATGCGCAATCATGCTTGAACCGATTCAGGCGGAAGGCGGAATCTATCCCGCGACCAAAGAATTCATGCAGGGACTTAGAAAGCTCTGCGATGAAAAGGGCATGCTTCTTCTGCTGGATGAAGTGCAGACTGGCATGGGCAGAACCGCCAAGCTCTTCGCATATCAACACTACGGCATCACGCCAGACGCAATTTCAACCGCAAAGGCCATCGGCAACGGCATTCCTCTCGCATGCTTCATGCTTAAGAAGGAACTCGCGGCACTCTTCCAGCCTGGCCTGACGCATGGCTCGACTTTCGGCGGCACGCCGCTGGCCACGGCAGCGGGTCTGGCAGTCATGAACGCTCTTCAAAACGACGGCGTCCTTGAAAACGCACAAAAGCAATCGCTCTACCTGCGTTCCAGACTCGACGAACTAAAAGCGAAACACGCCTGCATCAAGGAAATCCGTGGGATGGGACTTCTCATCGGTCTGCAGCTAGACGATATCCTAAAGGATGCCGTGGCGGCAGCGCGCGAAAAGGGCCTCCTTGTTCTGACAGCAGGAAAAGGCGTGATGAGACTACTGCCTTCCTTGAACGTGACCACAGAGGAAATCGACGAGGCAATTGACATTCTCGACAAGATTCTCCCTCAATAAAAAGGAAACCGCATAGCCACGGACTGCCATTGCATGTTGACAATGCGTGTTTTTCTCTGACCGATACAATAGGCCACGGAAAGACACGCAGAGTGCGGACATGCGGGAAACCTGACTAAATGATTTCCGTAGGAACAACCACGCAAATAGTTTTCGCCATGAAACGATTCCTAATCATCCTGCTGTGTCTGTTCGCAACGATTCTTGCCGCCGAAACCGTTCGTCACTACGACGGGAACGGACGCTACACGGGACGCACGGAAACGGATTCCAATGGCAACACGCGATACTACGACCAGAACGGCAAATATACGGGACGTTCGACAACAGACAAAAGCGGCAACACACACTACTACGACCAGAACGGACGCAGTCAAGGACGCTCCACGACGGACAACAACGGCAACACCCACTACTACGACCAGAACGGACGCAATTCGGGACGTTCGACAACAGACAAAAGCGGCAACACCCACTACTACGACCAGAACGGACGCAGCCAAGGACGCTCCACGACAGACAAAAACGGCAATACGCGATACTACGATCAGAACGGACGCAACCAAGGACGTTCGTCCAACGGCGGTTCCAATACCACCAACGGATGGTTTAGAAAGAAAGACCGTTGATCCGTCGTTCGAAATTCCATGACAAGAATCCTTTACTTCTTAATTCTCCACAATGAAATCCCCCTTCAAAAAAACACTCAAATACACGGCGGCCGGCCTTTGTCTCGCAGTGCTTCTGGGGGCTTTCGTCTTCATATTTCTGCCATCCATCTACGGCTACCCTGCATGGGTCAGCCGAAAGGTCGGGAAGGCGCTTGCACCGCCAAACGGCGTTTGCGAAATAGACAGCATTGTCGGAAACCTCTTCTCCGGTTTTGAACTTAGAGACATCTCTTTGTCATGTCCATCTCCCTACGGCACCTTCCATGCAAACATTCCAAACGCTTCGCTCGCGCTAAAACCACTTCCATTTCTGAAAGGCGAGATCAAGCCGAAGACTTTTGCAGTCAGCGACAGCAATATCACTCTGGAATTGCCAGCCGACGACGACTCGCCACTTGAGTCAATGCAGCTTATGAATCTGAACTGCAATGCCCAGTGCACTTCCTACGGCGCAGTCAACGCAAAGGCAACTGGAATTTTCAAGGAGATCAACATTGCTGTCGATGCGAATTTGTCCGATTTCTACGAATTATTGAACACCCCAAAAAACGACTCGCAGCCTATTCCAGTCGTCAATACTGAAGCCGTCGCGCTTCTCAAGAACATTTCAAGAGAGATCGCCGCAATCACCAACAATGCAAGCGATGTATATATGATCTTGAAGGCATCAGGAAGTTTCAGACAACCCGAAAAAATCAATATCTCAGGCACGTCAGGCTTCGCTGAAGCATTCGTCAAAGGCCGTTTCCTGCCAAAGGCTTCCGCAAAATTCTCGTACAAAAATGCAATACTGAATTTCAGCGACCTTCATATCTTCTACAATGCCTCTGAATCCTTATGGTGTCAGGCGACCGTCAACTTACTTGCAAACAGCCTGCGGTGTTCCGTTCAGGCCGATCTAATGCCGGAAACCATCATTCAAATTCTCGGCGTCCAGAACGATTATCTGCCTGCTTTCATCACATTCAATTCGCCAATACACATAGACGGCGAGATTCCCGAAACTTCTTGGCAAAACACTCTCTTCACGCCGAAGTTCTATTTCGCATGCAACAATATCCTTCTGGGAAATGTCGATGTCCCGCATATTTCAGGAGTCCTGAAATACAACGACAATACCATTGATCTGCAGCGACTGCTGCTCTCCTTCAACGAGGACAGCTATTCTTTGAACGACCAGGACAGCTATTCTTTGGAAGGAAATTTCAAGATGACAATGAACGACGGCATGCTCGCAGGCAATCTTGCTGGCAGAATCGATCTGGGAGAATTATGCCGCGGATTGGACATAATCGACACCAGAGAAACGCCGCTTGCCGCGTTCACCGATGCAAGAATCAAAGCCACGCTTGAACCATCTAACTTCCGTGACTGGCGAAACTGGTCCTGCAAATTCGAATTATCGCAGCAGGCAGGCGAATTCGCCGAACTCCCTGTAAAAGACATCTCCTTGAAATTGTCATTGAACGACAATTCCCTTGAGATGGATACATCCGCCGTACTCAGTTCCGACATCGACAACCATTTCAGCATCCATGCCCGAACCGATGTTCCAGAAAATCTGCAGTCATCTCCGATTGTTGTCTCTGTCAATCCCAAAGTTGTAGTCCAGAACGAAACCGCTTTGGATATCTCCACAGATCTCACGCTGAAATTGTTTGAACACAGCATTTCAGCAGATGAAGGCAAAGGAACCATTCGGCCAGAACTCATCTGGAATCTCATGGCGCAACCGCTGAAATTCGAAGAAAACAATCCGCTGTCGCTATTCAAGTGCAATAACGCGGCCCAACCAATAGAATTCTCCTTCGCCATGCCTTCAATCTATTGGAGAAATCAAAAGGAATCGTGGGCACTCAATGGAACGAAATGGCAAATAAGCGGAAAGACAAATATGACCGATGTAAATGGAAAAGAATATTATGATTCCGAAAAAATCTTCCTGAAAAATGTCCACGGAACCATGAAGGACAACGCCGCTCAGGGCAATATGGAAATCGATTTCTGGTTCATGCCTTTTAAAATGACGCTGAAGAATCTGGATTTCGTCGGCGATCCATCTAAAGTCGTACCGCTCACATACGCAGACAAGGCCATATACATTTATGAAAAGCTTTGGGAAGATTTCCAGTGGGAAACCGGCAGCGAACCGCATGTATTCATCAACAATCTCGAATTCAAGGATCTTGACAACGACTTCTTCTTCTCATTGGACGGCTTTGCGCAACTGAAGAATTTCAGATACAACGAAATGAGCATCCATGAACTCAAGACAGAAATAAAACTCGAACTGCCCGAAGGCGGTCTTGATATCTTGAATGCAAGCATCACCGCGCCTGGAGAAAGCGACACTATGCTCAATGGCCACGCGCACATGGATTTTCCTGACGGCGTCTATGGAAACTTCTTCATCGAAAAGAATCATGGGACTTTCGCCTTGATCGAATTCCTTGATTCTCTTATTCCGCCGACTCGCGAACATCTTGAATTGTTCAAAATCTCCCCTGAGACAGAATTCCAATGCCACGGCAGATTCAGATACGCAAATTTCCTTACGCTTGATCTCAATGGAACTCTGAACACGCCATTCCTGCAATACAGAAATATTCAGCTGCAGAATCTTAAGGGCACATGGAGAGCCTCCAATCGCAATTTCTTCTGGGACTTCCCCGAAGCGGAATTCTATGGCGGCATTCTTGCATCCACCGGAACATACGACATCGAAACGAAAACTTGCGATTTCCTTGCCAGAGCAAAGGAAATTCCGCTGGATGAACTACTCTCCGTCGCAAATGCAAAACTGACGGCTGCCAATGACGATTCAAAAGACAAAACAAAATCCACAGACCAGAAGGCAATCGTCCAGAAGACGCCTGGCAAACTCGATGCAGAGGGACATTTCAGACTACTCAAAGACTGGGCGGGACGGCCGCTGCATCTCGAAGGCGACGGAAAAGCACACATCTACGAAGCAGATCTGTGGCGAATTCCCACTCTGACCACCCTCGGAAAGATTCTCGCAGGAGGAACCTTTAATCTATTCTCAAGAAAATCAATCGCCTCGCTTGGACAAATCACCGATCTGAAAACCAATTTCGAATGCCACGGCACGCATGTTGACTTCCAAAACATCCGCACTGATGGTTCATTCATCGCCCTAAAAGGCGCGGGACAATATTATCTGGAAGAAAATGCATTGGACTTCCAGATTTCAGGACAGCTTCTTAAATCCGTAAGCATCATTTCACTTCTGCTGAGACCTATCTCATGGGCCTTTGATGCTCAACTTACAGGCACGCCACAGGATTACAAGTGGCGACTGCGCTCGCCTATCCGAAAACTCTTCGAATAGAACACCAGACCGTTTTTTCTTTCGACAATTTCCATGTTTCTCGGCATCACACTTCTAGCCTTGCTAGGCTTCAGCTGGACCATCATTGGCGGTGTAGACAATTTGGCAGCAAGAAAGAATGCGAATATTCCGCGCATCCTATTCTACCAGGGCCTTGTTACCATCTTGATCGGAATCGTGGTCATGGCAATTCAAAGAGAACACTTCAATTGGCACGACTCGCAATTCCTTCTCCTTCTGGCTTCGCTTGTCGTTTCAGGAATCGCCGCATATCTTGCCAATTTCTTCCTTTGCTTCAGCATGGCCCGCGGCCCCAACGGAATCATTTGGTCTATCTACCAGGCCGCAATGATGATTCCATTCGTCATGGGAATATCCATTCACCACGACAAATTGACACCGTCACGACTCGTCGGAATCATTCTATTGTTTATTGGCCTTATGGCGCTCGGTATCGGTGGCGACATGCGCAAAAGAAACAAGAACGCGCACGCTTCTACCACCGAATCGGCCACGGATTCTTCTGCTCGGACATCCAGAAAACGTCTCGCGTGGCTCATTCCTGCGCTGCTCGCCTTCCTGACCAACGGCATGACCATGTACACACTTGCGCTTCCATCCAGATTCCAGAACGGCGAACTTGAAATCTCCAGCATCGCGCGTTCGTCATTCCTACATGTCGGACTGCTTCTCGGCTCGCTCGCGCATGCCTGCTTCAAAAAAGGAATCGTTGCGACACCAACGAAATTGGAATCCAATATCTTCATGGCTTTCGTCCTCATCGGAATCATCAACTACTACGCACTGCAATTTCCAGGCATCGATCTTCTCACAAATGCAGGGGCAGGAGCCATCGCTCTTGCCATTCCCGTAGGCGTCTGCGTCTCCGCTTTCACTATATACTCGGCACTGCATCTAAAGGAAAAATACACCCTCACCGAATGGGCTGGACTTTTCTCTTGCGCAATTGGCGTAGTGGCGATTTCCTGCTGAAAACCTTTTTTCTAGGCCTTCCAGACCGAACGCATCTTCTTTCAGACGAATGCATTCTATTATGGGACATTACATTAAGTAAAATGCAGATAGGAAATTCCATACATTGATAATATGCCTTCCACATCGCACAAAACATCAAACGCCACAAAAATACGCTTCGCCAAACTTTTCGATACTTGGCATTCATGCGATAACGCCTATCTGCGCCTTGTCCGCCAGTGGGGCATCTCTCTGAATACGGTTTGGGCATTGGAATATCTAAACGACCACATCGACGGCGTGGAACCAGCTATTCTTGCAAACGACACGCATATGCTTAGACAGACCATCACCGTCGTCCTCAACGATCTTGAAGAACGCGGTTATCTCAAACGCGAATTCCATGCGACGGACAGACGCAAAAAGATCATACGACTCACTAAATCCGGCCTCGCATTCGCGCAAAAAGTCCTAACAGCCATCAATGCGGCTGAACTCGAAGCAGCCTCTTCTCTGACGGAAGAAGAGCAGGAACTCCTTCTGAAACTATCTAAAAGATTCTGCGCCGCATTTGATAAACGCGTAACCGATATTTGCGAAAATTCATAAAGACGCTGGAATCACGCCACAGTCTTGCAATTCAATTCTCAATTCTCAA
>JAKSPA010000074.1 GCA_024405235.1 Lentisphaeria bacterium | reverse complement strand
CCGGCGGATTCGTCGGAACTGGCGGATTCGTCGGAACTGGCGGATTCGTCGGAACCGGCGGATTCGTCGGAAGTGGCGGATTCGTCGGAACTGGCGAAAACACTGGAGCCTGCAAAGTCGGCGGGACTCGCGGCGCCACTTGGTCCTTCGGAATCAATCCGCTGATGACATTCAGATGCGTAAGAACGTCGTCAAGATCCGTGCTGTGCACATCGTCCATTATCTGCGCGGCAAGCACTTCCAAAGCGATTCGCTTGTTCAGGCAGTCGTTGAAAAGTCTTTCGCGTGATACAAGGCCAGTGAGAATGCGTCGTATCAAAGCACCGTTCGTGGAGCGTGCTATTGCTGTAAGTTCCTGCAGTTCCTCTGTGCTGACTTCAAGGAATTTTCCTGCGTCGTTGCATGAACCCGCCAGCATTAGATTTCTGAAATACTCCACGAAATCACCGAACAGACGCTCCAGATCACGTCCTGCATCAGCAAGAGCGGCAACGATTTCCAAAACTCTTGGAAGATTGTTGCCTATGATTCCCATTGCCATGTCGCGGAGTTCCGCTCCAGATGCCAATCCAAAGATATTGATGACATCCGATTCGGTGATGGTGGAAGCCTGCGTATCACCACCGCAGAAGGCAATCATCTGGTCGAAAATGGACTGAGCATCGCGCATGCCGCCATCTGCGGCGCGGGCGATCGCGGCCAATGCGGCGTCTTCCACGAAAATCTTCTCCATGTCCGCGATCTGCCTGAGGCGTCCTACAATAAGCGGCACGGGAATACGTCTGAGATCGAAGCGCTGGCAGCGCGAAATAATGGTCGGCAGGACTTTGTGCGGTTCCGTGGTCGCGAAAAGGAATTTGACATACGGCGGCGGCTCTTCGAGAGTCTTCAGCAGAGCGTTCCATGCGGAATTGGAAAGCATGTGCACTTCGTCGATGATATAGACTTTGTATTTGCTCTTGACTGGCGGATAAAGCACCTGGTCGCGGATTGTGCGCATGTCCTCCACGCCATTGTGACTCGCGGCGTCGATTTCGACGACATCCAACGAACTGCCCGACGCAATCTCCTGGCAGGAGGTGCATTTGCAGCATGGCTCGCCGTCCACGGGATTTTCGCAGTTGAGCGCCTTGGCGAAAATACGCGCACTGGTCGTCTTGCCAATTCCGCGCGAACCGACGAAAAGATATGCATGTCCGATGCGATTCTTCAGCATCGCATTCTTGAGCGTACGGGCTATATGCTCTTGCCCCACGACCTCCGCAAAGGTCTGCGGACGCCACTTTCGTGCTAATACCTGATAGGACATATATTGATTTCCGTTGAAGGGACTCTGGCAGGCCGTCTCAATTGCGGAAAGATGTAAACGGAAGGGGACGGCGAAAATGTCTCTGCCTGACTTCCATTATGTATGCTTCTGGGCATCGCCAATGCTCATACCGCCACAAGAAAGAACCAGATGCGCCGCTGGAACTGAAATTGAAATAGACTGCCTGGTGTAAAAAAAAATCGCGCCGCCTGCGCCGGAATGACTGGCACCCAAGTTGCCTGCTTAGGGCTGCTTGGTTCCCCATCTGACCCGGTTCACAAACACCTTGCCGCACAGGTTCCGACACAAGCGACACGACATTCCTTAATATACACCTCATCTAAAGAATTGAAAGCGATTCAATAAGCAGGACCGTATTTTTTTTGCATTTTTTGCATGAGATGGCACGGAATGTGCACTTTCATCTCCTCCGACACTTCTTCTGACGCCTTCGGAATCAATCGATGAATCTCAACTGTCGCCTTCGGACGAACGACACTTTGCATGACAATGAACAAGAAGACGATCGACGCAAATGTCATCTTTTTCATTGTCGCAGTCGCAACGATTTGTTTTTTTGAAAAAATTTCTTTCGTCATAAGGCAAAAGATAATTTTCTGGCGAAATTGTTCAACCCATACGTCTTGAAAGTCACAAAAGTTATAACTCCTGTGCGAGCATGATGATTTCCTGTTAGCCGCCGCAGTAAGAGACCGTGCGATATTAGTGCGCTCATCCCTTTGTTGCAACATTATGCATTCTCTGCGGAGTTTCAAATAAAGTTCACATATCAACTTGCAGTTTTGGTTTAATATATTAAATTACGGCCCATTACCGATTTAAGGGTAAAAACAGGCGCCTTTCAGGGTATTTTTTGTCAAAATTCATAAAAAAGAAAAAGGTAAAAAAATGGTCAGCAAGAAAGAAACCAGCGAGAAGGTCTCCACTGCAAAAAAAACGATCGAGAAGAAGGCACCTGCCGCAAAGAAAGCATCAAAGACAGCGAAAGTTTCCGCAACAGCGACACCAAAGAGCGCGGCTAAGAAGCCCAGCGCACGCGCAGGCCAGCCAAGAGGTCATCGCGTCGCAATCAAATATGTCAGCGATCCAGGCAGACAAGTATTCATCGCAGGTTCTTTCAACAACTGGGACGCAACCGCAAAACAGCTCGTCGACGAAAAGGGCACTGGCGAATATTTCGTCCGTTTCCTCTTGAAGTCAGGCATTTATCAATACAAGCTCGTGGTTGATGGACAGTGGATTCTGGATCCATCAAACCCAAACACCGAGCCCAACGAGTTCGGCACACAGAACAACGTCCTTGTCGTCACTTCCGACATCGACTAGAAACATCGGCGGCACGGCGTCTGGATTCTCCTGAAGACAGGCGCCTGCCAATGATGTTTTTTTTGCATCACGCAGCAAATTATCTACTACGAATTGATGCTATCAACCGAATTTGGGAATATATTTCCTTTTTGACGTAAGTTTTCCCCTATAATCAAAGGAGATTCCATTAGGATGGCAAATCAAAATGAAGCACCGAAGTGGGTTCCGTTGAAAAGCAACGAAGAACTGATGGACACTAATTCGGACGTGCAGATTCTGCATCGCGAAGGCGCACGTCAGGATTGTCCTAAGATTCTCGTGGTCACTCCAGAAATCACATATCTTCCACAGCAGATTCTGAGCAACGGATATGACACGAACCAATATGACGACTTGACAAACCAGCAGGTTTCATATTCTTCAAAGGCAGGCGGACTGGCCGACGTCTCCGCCTCGCTTGTCTCCGCGCTTTACAACATGGGAGCGGACGTCCATGTCGCCCTCCCCTTCTATCGCAAGCTCTACCATATCGATCCCAGCAAATTGGATCATTATGAAATGCTCTGTCTCGATTTGGCCAACGCAGTTCCTCAGGAACGCGTCCATTTCGCAAAAGACTACATTTTCAATTACCGCGAACGCGTGTATTCAGGCGATCCCGAACGCTCGGTCCACATCAGTCTCGCATTTCAGCGTGAGGTCATAAACCACACGATTCCGGAACTCCAGCCTGATCTGATCCACTGCAACGACTGGATGACGGGACTGCTTCCCGCTTTCGCCAGACGCATGCACATCCCAAGCCTCTTCACGCTCCATAACATCCATACGCAAAAAACCACTATGGAGCAAATCGAAAACGCGGGAATCGACGCGGCGTTCTTCTGGCACAATCTTTACTTCGAACGCCCACCATGGTCCTACGAAGAAAGCCGTTCCAACAACCGCGTGGACTTCCTGACCTCCGGAATCTTCTCAAGCCATTTCATCAACACCGTGTCGCCGACATTCCTTCGCGAAATCGTCGACGGAAAACATGGCTTCGTGCCTGGTTACATCAGAAACGAAATCGCCAACAAATACTACGCGGGAGTGGCTTCCGGAATCCTCAACGCACCGGATCATGACGACGATCCGAACATCGATCCGCTTCTCGAAACGCACTACTCCTTCGAAAATCATGCAGAGACAAAGCGGCAAATCAAAGCCGCCTTCCAGGAAAAGGTCGGCCTCTCCGTCAATCCAGACGCTCCGCTCTTCTTCTGGCCATCCCGCCTCGATCCAATCCAAAAAGGCCCGCAGCTGCTTGCGGACATCCTCTACGATGTCGTGCACAAATACTGGGACAAGCAGATTCAATTCGCATTCGTCGCCGACGGCCCCTATCAGCATGTATTCCGCAGCATAGCAGACCAGCACCAGTTCCACAATCTGGTCGCCGTGCTCTCTTTCGACAAGGCGCTCTCGAAACAGGGCTTCGCCGCATCAGATTTCATTCTGATGCCCTCCAGCTACGAACCTTGCGGACTGCCTCAGATGACCGCACCAATCTACGGAAGCCTGCCCATCGTCCACGATACAGGCGGTCTGCATGACACCGTCTCCGATTTGGATGTCGTCAACCACAAGGGCAATGGCTTCATTTTCAAAAATTTCGACGACAGCGGTCTCTTCTGGGCAATCGACCAGGCCATGGCCTTCTGGGCGCAACCCGCGAAGGTGCGCAAGAACGAAATCGCCCGCGTAATGCAGGAAAGCAAAGACCGCTTCAACCACCGCCAGACCGCACAGGCATACATCGATCTCTACGAGCGCATGCTCCATCGCAAACTTGTCGAGTGGAATGCAGACTAAGCCCCGCAAGGATTGACATAAATGACGACTGAAAAGCCGAAAATCTTTCAGGATCCATGGCTGGAGCCACATCTTGACGCATATCTGACCAGGCAGGAATTCGTTGCGAAACGCCGCCGCGAGATTCTGGGGGTGGCGCATAGCCGCCTTGCGGAAATCGCAGACTGGCACTTGCGCTACGGCCTGCATCGCCTTCCAAACGGCAACTGGCTCTTCCGCGAGTGGCTTCCCACGGCGAAATACGCATGCCTCATGGGCGAATTCAACGACTGGGCGTCGTCGCCATGGTTTGAATTGCATCCAGTCGATGGCACGGAGGACTGGGAAGTCGAAATTCCCGCTCCGCTGATCAGTCATGGACAGGCTTTTCAACTCTATCTCGAATGGGACGGCGGAAGCGGCTGGAGGCTGCCGACCGCCACGCGCCATATCAGACGCGAAAAACAGCGGGACGGACATGTCATCTTCAACGCGGTGGTCTGGGCTCCGGATGCCCCCTACGAATGGAAGAACGACGACTTCCATCCGTCCCCGCTGGCGCTCGTCTATGAAGCGCATGTTGGTATCGCTCAAATCGATCCGAAGGTCGGAACCTTCCGCGAATTTGCGGACAACATCCTCCCGCGCATTGCAGAAGGCGGTTACACATGCGTCCAGTTGATGGCCGTCGCCGAACACCCCTATTACGCGTCCTTCGGCTACCATGTGTCGAACTACTACTCTCCGACAGACACCTTCGGCTCACCAGACGATCTCAAGTATCTTGTCGATACGGCACACGGTCTGGGGCTTCGCGTGATCATGGACATCGTCCATTCGCATTCGGTCAAGAACGAACTCGAAGGACTCGGAAATTTCGCAGGAAGCCGTTTCCAGTTCTTCAATTCTGGCGCCAAAGGCGAACATCCCGCATGGAATTCCTATTGCTTCAACTATGGAAAGCCACAGGTCGCGCGATTCCTTCTCTCGAACTGCCGCTATTGGCTTGAGGAATTCCATATCGACGGATTCAGATTCGATGGCGTGACGAGCATGCTCTATTTCGACCACGGCCTCGGACACGCCTTCACGTCCTACGGCGACTACTTCAACGAAAACGTCGACTGGGACTCCGTCGCATATCTCACAATGGCAAACGAACTGTGCCATGATATCAAGAAAGGCGTATGGACCATCGCGGAAGACGTCTCAGGAATGCCTGGCCTCGGCATGAGCGTGAAAGACGGCGGCATGGGATTCGATTTCCGACTCGCAATGGGCGTAACGGACTACTGGTTCACATTGCTAGACCGTCCTGACGAATTCTGGGACATCGGCGGCTTGTGGGATGAACTCACGAACCGACGCGAAGATGAAAAGACCATCTCGTATGTTGAATGCCACGACCAGGCGCTAGTCGGCAGACAGACCTTCCTCTTCAGATGCCTCAGAACAGCGATGTACAACGCAATGGACGTCGACAGCCACAACCTTCTTGTCGACCGCGGCATCGCCCTCCACAAAATGGCACGACTGATCACCGCCACCACAGCGGGACACGGCTATCTGAATTTCATGGGCAATGAATTCGGACATCCAGAATGGCTGGATTTCCCACGCGAAGGCAATGGATGGTCATTCGACCACGCACGCAGACGTTGGGATCTCTGCGACGATCCGAATCTCAGATTCCACAAGTTGAACGATTTCGACAAGGCCATGATCGCCCTCCTGAGAAGGCATCCGGACTTCTATGCGAAAGCGCCTGAACACAGGCTCACCGACAATGACAGACATGTCATCGCATTCGAACGCGACGGTCTTCTCTGCATCTTCAATTTCCATCCGACAGAATGCTATCCGGATTTCATTATTCCATGCCAGGCAGAGGAATATGCGCTCGTTCTCGATTCAGACGCACCGCAATACGACGGCTTCTCCAGAATCGAAGGCGGACAGCATTTCTTCAATGTGTCGCCCAAAGGTGAATACAGACATGTTTCCGTCTATATTCCAAATAGAACCGCTATAATTCTGGAAAACATGGACGGCCTACAAGGCAGCAGCGGTCCCTGCCTGCCAAAGGAAATATGACAACACGCCGTGCGAAACGGCTTCCATCACTCCCACGTGACCCACGTGGCCCATCACTCCCACGTGGCCCACGTGGCCCACATGGCCCATTATATTAACTGCAACGCCTGAAAAGCTTTCCATTTGAATTCACACCATGTTTCTGATATACAACATTCTTTTCCCAATTCTCCTGCTCGTCTATTTGCCATTCTATGCAGTGCACTGCATCAAACGCGGCGGACTGACACGCGACTTCTGGGAACGCTTCGGAATATTCCCTAAGGAGACAAAGGCCCGTCTGGCGGCTCTCAAGGCGCCCGTGTGGGTGCATGCGGTGTCGGTCGGCGAAGCCGTGGAGGCGCTGTCGTTCATCAAATCTTGGCTGGAAAGACATCCAGACGAAGAGTTCGTCTTTTCGTGCGGAACCGCGACTGGCTTTGACACCGCCGTGAAGAAACTCCCCCCGCAAGTGGTGCCGATCTACTGTCCGCTCGACTGCTGGTGGATGGTCAGACATGCATACAATCTGATTCGTCCGCGCATGGTCGCCATTCTTGAAGTCGAAATCTGGCCGAATCTTATCAGACAGGCGAAGAAACACAACGCGAAACTCGTCCTCGTGAACGGACGTTTTTCGGACAAATCCAGTGCGGGCTACGCCAAATGGGGCTTCTTCTTCAGACCGCTCTTCCACTCATACGATGCCCTCTGTGTACAGACTCCCGAAGACCAGGCACGTCTGGAACGCGTCATCGGAAGCGATCCACGCATCCATACGGTCGGCACCGTCAAGTTCGACCAGCTTC
>JAKSPA010000073.1 GCA_024405235.1 Lentisphaeria bacterium | reverse complement strand
TTGAACTTGTAAGCGCCGGGGCTGGTGCCGATGGAGATGGCGAGTGAGTCAACGCCAGTCTTGGTGACGAAATCGATGACCTCTTCGGGCTTGGTGTAGTGGGAGACCTCAGCGGAGACTTCGTCTTCGACACCTGCCAGAACGCCGAGTTCGCCTTCGACGGTGACGTCATACTGATGAGCGTACTCGCAGACCTTCTTGGTGAGGGCGACGTTTTCGTCGTATGGGAGTGCGGAACCGTCGATCATCACGGAGGAGAAACCGAACTCGATGCAGCTCTTGCAGAGTTCGAAGGAGTCGCCGTGATCCAGATGGAGGCAGATTGGCACTGCGCCCTTGCCGTTGCTGATTTCCTTGGAGTATTCAACGGCGCCCTGAGCCATGTAGCGCAGGAGGGTCTGGTTGGCGTAGTTGCGGGCGCCCTTGGAGACCTGGAGGATGACGGGGGATTCTTTCTCGGTGCAGGCCTGGATGATAGCCTGGAGCTGCTCCATGTTGTTGAAGTTGAAAGCGGGCACTGCGTAACCGCCGTTAATCGCCTTCTTGAACATCTCTTTGGTGTTGACCAGACCGAGATCCTTGTAGTTGACCATCGTTTGTTCTTCCTCTGTTTTGTGGGGTTGGTTTGTTCAGTTGAAACACACGGCGATTGAAAGCCTTGCGTTCTCTGACAGAAAATTGTAATTCCGTAAATTTAATATTACCTCCGATTTTTTCCCGACGGGATGGATTGTTTTTTTAGAATATTCAAGAATTATGCAAAGATTTTATGATTTTCGGATACTTTTGAGGACTGCTTTGCCATTGTCATCGAATTTGACGCCTTCCGCTTCAAGCAGTGCACGCTTTTCGAAAATCGCCGCCGCGTTGCGTTCGCCGTGAAAACCTGTGAGCGATCCGTCTGCTGCGACGACGCGATGACATGGAACCTCAGGAGCGAAGGGGTTCACGCGCAGTGCCTGGCCTATCGCACGGGGACATCCGCAACCGATGCGTTTCGCCAATTCGCCGTATGTGATGACTTGTCCGCGCGGAATCTTTTTTGTTTCGTCGTAGACTCTCTGCTGGAACGTCGTGATTTCTCGCATCGGTTATCGTGCTTTGCGGATGAGCAGTAGCTGTAGCGTCATTGATATCAAGATGACCGCTGCGGATGCATAGAAGACTTCGCTGATTGAGAAGTGCTGTGCGACGAGACCGCCGAGGAATGGTGCGAACACCGATGCGAAGCCGACGATCATTTCGTTGATGGGCACGTATTTGACGCTCTTTGTTGGATGGACAAGGGCGTGGAATACAAGACAGAAATAGAATCCTGCCGAGAAGATACCATAGATTATCGCGGCAAGATAGAGCAGAGCGAGTCTGGAAGTGAAGCCCATCAGGAACAATGATGCGATGCCGCAGACAGAGAATGCGATTATTGCCTTTGCGCGATACATCCACTGTCTCCCAAAGATCAGCAGGAGTGCTACGATCGCCTGGACGTAGCTTACCATTGCCAGAACCATTCCCGCATGGAACTGTCCGATGCCTAGTTCCACCGCAAGGGCAGGCTCCAGCGTTCGGACAATTGCGATGGTGCATGTTCCGAGAAATGCGCCTGTCCATGCCATCCAGATCAGATCGGGGCGCCCGCTGTATTCGGAGTCCTGGCTGGGCGGTTCTTCGATATTGGTGGCTGGTGTGGCGGACCCGCTCTTCCTGGAGGCTGCGTTCGCGTATAGCACTGCTGCCGCTATGACGACCGACATTACGGTGTTGACGACATAGCCTGCCTGCCATGAGAGCATTCCGAAGATGAATGGCCCTGTGGCAAGACCGAAGCTCCATGAGGCGGTGTAGAGGGCCGTGGAGCGCACGATGCCGCCAGAGGAGTCGCTTTCAAGCTTCTTGCAGAAGAGCTGGAATGCGGCGCAATAGAATGCGGCTGAGCAGCCTAATGTGAAGAGCCAGAAATACTGCATGTTCAAGGACGGGCAGAGCAGGGCGCCAAGCGATGTCAGGAAAAGTCCTGCGGTGGCGCCCAAGATCATCTTCACCGCACGCTTTTCCGTGACAAGACGTGAGACGATTCCTGAAGTCAGCGCATAGACGGCCGCCCACATCGCCATGGTTCCCGTGATGACCCATTTTGGGGCGCCTGCTTCCGAAAATCTGTATGCGGTGATGAAAAACATGCCGCCTTGGAGCATGTTCACTAGAAACGGGCAGAGATAGACTATGTAGCGTGACATGATTTATGGAAATTGGCGGTTCTCAGATGAAAAGCTTCCTCAGCTGCGTGGCGTCATCCAGAGCGCGAACGGCATCCATGTCTGAAATGCTGAGTAGCACCGACGCCGTGTGTGCGACATATTGCATATAGGGGCAGTTGTCGTTTTTCGGGCAGAGCGTCAGGACGATCAGAAGAGTCTTGTTGTCTGGAGACATGCCGTGGCATAGCGCGACAACTGAAACCATTCGTGTCACTTGCGTTGTTCTGACATGAGGCAGGGCGGTGCCGTTGTCTAGCATCGTGGAGGAAATCTGCTCGCGTGTCATGAGATCCTTGAGGCACATTTCCTTGTCTTTGACAAATCTGAGACGATGTAGATAGACCACAAGCTGTTGGAGCGCATCGTTGTATTCCGTTGCCTGGAGATCGGTCAGGCAGCAGTTTTCCGGAATGATTTCCTCCAGGGACATGTCGTTGTCTTGAGAATACGCCACGATTGACGAAGCCTTTTTCATGAGACCCTCGAATAGCGGCTTGTCTTCATGAAGATTTCGGCGGATCTTGTCGAATACCTGGTGGATTTCAGCGATGGTTTCCGTGAAAACGGCACGGACAGTCGCTTCGTCTCTCTTGAGGCATTCGAGAACGATTCCGTGGCTGGAGTCGTCTGGTTCGTTGGTGAACCACATTGAGAAGGAGTTTCCTTCCTTGCGGAAATTCACGACTGAATTGTCTCTGGAGTAGTTTGAATGTCTGAATCCTTCGCGCGTGAAATTTTCAATGACTTCCCTTGCGAGGAAATCCCTGACGGTTCTGGATTTAGTCTGCCATGGAATTCTGATGGCACCTGCTTCATGTGTTTCGACTTTCACGCCACGCTTTTTGATTTTGAGGACGAAAGTAAGAAGCGGCGGCGCGGCAAGCGTGGTCAGGAGAGTCATGATGACGGTCACGCCGAGAAGCTGGTGATTGATGATGGGGGAATCAACGCCGTTGATTTTCATCATCGTGGTTGCGCCGATTCCTGCAATGATAAGTGCGACTTCGCCGCGCGGGATCATTCCGATGCCGATTCGAAGCGCGCCAATCAAATTGAAGTTCATGAAGAGCGCGGGAAGCATGCATCCAAACACTTTTGCAAGGACCGCCAGCAGGGCATACAGGAAGCCGAAGAGTAGCGTCTGCTTGTCGGCGAATACTCTGACATCGACGAGCATGCCCATGACGACGAAGAAAATAGGCACGAGAAAACCATAGAGTCCACGCATTCTGTCCTGCATGGAATATGCGATGTCCGTGCGGCAAAGTCCGAGACCTGCACAGTATGCACCGATGATCATTGCGAGACCACAGCGTTCGAATATGCCTGCCAGAAACATGGCCAGACCAAGTCCGAGGACCGCGAAACTGGCGCTGTCGCGGAAAATCTTCAGCAATCTCGCGAGTCGGTGGGCGCAGAGAATGCAAACGAGAGTGAATGCGAGCCAAATCAGCACGCTTTTCGCTGAAATAATGCCTATGCCTTTCCAGTTGATGCCGTTGTTCATGTCACCATCGGCGGCTATGATGCCCATGACGACCGCGAGGCAGATGATTCCGAGCACGTCGTCAATGACGGCAGCCGCCATGATGGAGGTGCCTTCTGGTGTTTCCATGCTGTGGTGTTCCGAGAGGATTCGCGCCGTTATGCCTACTGAGGTGGCCGTGCAGAGGATGCCTAGAAATAGACAGCGTGGATCGGAGGCTGCCGCATGCATGAGAAGCATGCCCAATGCGTCGCCGAATAAGAAGGAGACCACAACGCCGCCTATGCCGATAAGCGTGCCGCCAAAGGAATATCTGAGAAACATCTTGAGGTCGGTTTCAAGACCAGACAGAAACAGCAATGCCACCGAACCCATCATGGAAATGAAATACAATTCGGAGCATACTGGAATTGATGAATCCGCCGACGGAAGCGGAAACAGTCCAGATTCAAAGCCTGGAATTGGCAGATGAATTCCGCCAAGAAGATACGGACCAAGCAGGACGCCAGTCATCAGTTCGCCCAAGACCGACGGAATGTTCATCTTCTTGAAGAGAAGGCCCGCAAAGTGGGCGGCAAATATGACGATGCCTATTTGAAGCATCACTGTTGCGCAATGCGCAGACACAGAAACAGAGCCATCCATGATTATTCAAATTACGAAATGTCCCTAAAAACAGTGGGACAAAATGTGACATCAATTGTCAACTCTTGTAATATAATACCATTTCTCGCCATGATGTGACGCTGAAGAGCGAAAAGGTGTCTGCTTTTATGCGCACATGAAAAAGGAACACGAGCGGACAAACGCCGTTTTTGTCATCAAAAAGGCCAAAATCGAATTTTCAGGAAATTGGGTCAAAAAAGCGTCTGCAGGAGTCCCAAAAAGCATGTCAGAAATGCAGAAATGGCCAAAATAGCGATTTTAAGGCCCTCTACGCGCATTGGAGGCCTTTTGCGTATATATATACCTATTTGGCAAAACACCCCTGAAAATGGCCGTTTTTTGATGCCTTTGCTTCCGACGCGTGTTTTCATGAAAGCGGCAGAGCGGACTTTTGTGTTGATTGGCGACGGGAAGAATAGTCAATAGTCAATGCCGTCGAGAAATAAATCTGTCACCTATCAGACAGATTGGTCAAAAACAAAAAAGCCCAATTCACGTCGGTTTTGCCTTAGAGAATCACTCTGCCAGCGATTCTCCTGGCTTTAACCGAAGCGAATCGAGCTTTGCCAGTTTCTGAATCTTCTAGAACTGGTGCAGGAATCTAAGATCGTTTTCGTATAGCAGACGAAGATCGTTGATTGCGTAGCGGATCATGGCGATTCGTTCGATGCCCATGCCGAATGCGTAGCCAGAAAGTTCGTTGGGATCCCAACCAACATTTTGGAGGACTTTGGGATTCACCATTCCGGCGCCTGAGATTTCAATCCAGCCAGTGCCTTTGCAGACCTTGCAGCCTTTTCCGCCGCAAATCATGCAGGAAGCATCCCATTCAACGCTTGGCTCGGTGAAGGGGAAGAAGTGTGGGCGGAAGCGAATCTTCACGGAAGAACCGAACATCTCTTTGGCGTAATGCGAGAGGGTTCCCTTGAGGTCGGCAAGAGAGACGTTCTTGTCAACATAGAGACCTTCGATTTGGTGGAAACTCATTCCGTGGGTCGCGTCAGGCGTGTCGCGGCGATAGCAGCGGCCGGGGCAGACGATGCGCACGGGAGCAGGGTGGGCCTGCATTGCGCGAATCTGAACAGGAGAAGTCTGCGTGCGCAGAATCATTGTGTCAGGCGCAAGGAAGTCGTGATGTTCCAAATCAAAATAGAAGGTGTCGGTGACGGCGCGGGAAGGATGGTCCTGAGGCGCGTTCAGAGCATCGAAATTGTGCCAGACGTCTTCCAGATCGGGACCATCGGCAACTACGAAACCCATGCGGCGGAAGATTGCGACGGCCTCTTCCATGACTTGGGTGATTGGATGCTGGTGGCCGTGGCAACGGCAGCGTCCTGGCAGAGTGACGTCAATGGCATTGAGTGCCTCGTCTTTGGCGCTAAGACGTTCCTGCGCTTCGGCGAATGCTGCATTGATGCCGTTTTTCACCAGATTAAGAGTCTTTCCAACCTGCGGTTTCTGGTCGGCCGGCACTTTGCCCAGTTCGCTCATCAGCGCAGGAAGGGCGCCCTTTCTGCTGAGATATTTGACGCGGAGTTCCTCTATCGCGGCTGCGTCGGTTGCTTTTGAAAGCGATTCCTGCGCTTCGGAAAGAAGCGCCTGCAATTTTGTTTCGAGTTCAGTCATGAGTGGAAAATTCTGTTATTTGGGACATTTAATCGTCAATGCCCTTAATATAGACTGCTTTATTCGTACCGCAGACAATCAATGGGATTCAATTTGCTGGCGCGCCATGCGGGATAGAATCCGAAGAAGATTCCAACGAATGCCGAGAAGGCGAAGGCTCCGAGAACCGACTCTTCCGTAATCGTGATTGGCCAGTTCTGTATGTCGCCGACGACTTTTGCTCCATAGACGCCCAAAAGGGTCCCGAGGAATCCGCCGACGCATGAGAGCGTCATGGCTTCCAGCAGGAACTGCAGCAGGATGTCCCACGGGCGTGCGCCGATGGCCATTCGGAGACCGATTTCTTTTGTGCGCTCCGTCACGGAAACAAGCATGATGTTCATGATGCCGATGCCGCCGACGATCAGCGATATGGATGCGACTGCTCCAAGAAGAATCGTGATGGTTGACGAGATTGATGTCACCATTTCGGTTATTTCCGTCATGTCACGGATTGTGAAATCGTCTTCTTTGTTGTAGGAAAGTCTATGGCGCTGTCTAAGAAGGGCGGAGAATTCCGTCTTTGCCTCTTCCAGATCGCCCATGTCAATCAGCGATACGAGAATCTGGTTGACGCTGTCAAAACTCGAGCGCTGTATTGTGCGCTTTACGGTTGTGTATGGCATGACGATGATGTCGTCCTGATCCTGTCCCATGGAATTGGAGCCTTTTTTCTCCATGACGCCAATGACCTTGAAGGACATGTTCTTCACGCGAATATTCTTTCCGATGGGATTTTCGCCGTTGGTGAAGAGATTGTCGACGACCGTTTTGCCGAGAATGAGTACGCGGCGTCCAGTCTGTATATCGTCTTCGCTGAAGAAAGTTCCTTCGCCGACATCCCATCCACGCACGATGGGGAAGCCAGTTCCGACGCCGGAGATTTGCGTGGACCAGTTGTTTTCGGCATAGATCACCTGTGCGCTTGAGCGAACCATAGGTGTCTGTCCTGCCACGAGATTCGGGTAGTCCTTTTCAATCTGTTCGCCATCGGCTGCGGTATGTGTATTGGAGGCGCCTGCGCCCATGCTCATGCCGCCGACTCGCATGGAGTTAGGGAAAATCATCACGAGATTGTTTCCCATTGAATTGATTGAGCCTTTCATTTGTTCGCCAGCACCCGTTCCGATTGCCAGAACGGCGATCACGGCGGCGATTCCGACGATGATGCCAAGGGCGGTAAGAAGGCTACGGACTTTGTTGCGCCAGATGGCGCGTAGCGCCACGCGGAAAATCATCATTATGCTCATACAAATCATGCAAATCAACAAGTACATCAATAC
>JAKSPA010000072.1 GCA_024405235.1 Lentisphaeria bacterium | reverse complement strand
AACGCCGTTCAAGGTCACGCTCTTCGAAACCGACTCCTATTTCGCCGACGAAAATGGCGCAATGAGACTTTTCCGTGCGCATCCAGCGCGTCTGAACGCCTCCACTCCCGCTCCTGCCGAAATCATGACGTTGGCAGAAAACTGCGCAGGACTTCTGGACGCCAAGGGAAATGTCACACCGCCCTTCCCTGAATGGGTTGCAGGACGCGCGACGGAAAAGACGGCGCTATTCGATCAGGCCGCATTGACATGCGCCTTGGCCGATGCATTGCCATTCGCCTCTTCAGATTCGCAGAAGCAGGCCATTCTGAACGCGATGGAGCTCTCTGCAAAGCCGCTCCTGCGCTCAATCAAGCATCTCGATCCGCGAGAGAAAACGGAAAACGGCCAACTTGCGGCGGAAAAACGCAAAAAGCCAGAGGAACGCGCTTTCGCACTACTTGTCGAGGACGAAGACAATCCAGAGGCGTCGGAATTCGAACTGCCTGCCCGCATAAGCGAATTGCGCGCAAACGCCCTTGCATACATTGCTTTCACCAAAATCATCGAACTGCTGCCGCCTGACAACCAGACGGTCCG
Organism: Lentisphaeria bacterium; assembly: GCA_024405235.1. GTDB lineage: Bacteria > Verrucomicrobiota > Lentisphaeria > Oligosphaerales > Oligosphaeraceae > UBA1724. The sequence goes on along the minus strand of JAKSPA010000072.1, from coordinate 6,802 downwards.
TGACTGCAGAAAAGAACTCAAACAGATGTTCAGGCACATCTCGATGCAGGTGACAGACACAGGAGATGCCATTCCAGCCGTGGTCTATCCGACACTCGCCTTGAGAATGACGCTTTCAGGCTCTGAACCGCTGACCACAGCAGAAGAACTGGAAATGGCGGCGCTCGCAGGAAGCGCTCTGGACATCCATAGAAAACTCTTCCCTGAAGACAATACGGAAAAACTCGCCCAAAATCTCGCCGACCTCTGGAATGCACTTGCGGAACGCATGGCCGCTTCCCTGCAGGAGGCGCCCTTCTCGCCGTATCTGGCGGCGTTCATGGCACGTGACGACGAAGCGGTAAAGTCGCCGCAGAGGCTCGCGCAAATGACAAGACTGGCCGTCGCAGCGGCCGCCGATCTAGAAAAAGCCCCCATGCTGCCTGATATGTTTGGCTGCGATTCAGACATTCCAAGCATGACCTACGCGGCAGAAAGACTCTCTGTGATTGCAATCGTCGCTAAATATCTCGCCGAAAAGGCCAACAGAAAAGAAGACGCGGCGGGACTTCTCCAAAGCGCGTGGCCGCTGTGGATTTTCGCACAGCAGGCGAACATGTCGATTCCTGCCGCATCCGTCCTGCCGCAGCCATATCTTTATGACAATTTCCAAAGAGACAATCTTGCCGATTACGGCTTCACGCTCAATGGACAGACAACGCAGCTTGCCGCCCGCGAAGCCCTTCTGGACGCTCTGAAATCCCTCGGTCTGAATGAATTGAAGCCGTCTGAAGAGGATTTCAATGCATGGTCCAAGAACTGGACGCTGCTTGACAAGCGGCCGATGGTGCTGTCTCCTGAACTCGTCATCAAAGGCATTCCAGGCGAAGAAAACAGTCGCATAAGAGGCGGTAATCTGAGCGTGACGCCGACTTCCAAAACCATCAAGGTTGATTCTGCCAATCTCGAACTCAAGCAGGCCCCAAGAGGTTCTGGATATATTGAAACAAAGGTCCTGAAGAAAAAAGGAAAGAAAAACAATTAGCCAAACGCAATTGCAAGTCGGCAAAAAAAACGCCCTGCGGACTTGCAGGACATAGTTTCATAAATAGTTCGCACTTAATCTCTTCTCTACTATAGTTTATCCGATGCCAGGCAGAATCTTGCTAATTCCAGATGGTCCGGCCGCGCTGACATACGCACCAGAACTCATCGCACGTCTCAGACAACGCAAATACACCGTGCAGGTCGCTCCTACCGCTTATCCAGGCCCCTCGGCGCTCGCATTCATAAGCGAACTCGCGTGGACGACGCTTTCAGGACACCCTTGCCTGCCTATAGAAAAACTGAACGATGAAGAGTTCCGTAAACACGATCTAATTCTTCTTGGCCCAGTGACGCAACAGGTTCTGGAAATCTTCAGCCGCGGAAAAGCCCTTGAATATCTGCAGAAAGCGGCACGACCGCTGATCGCATTGCCCGCGCGACTGGCGTCCGACGAACCAATGCAAACCAATGAATTCAAATCAATCATGCCAGAGAACAGCATCCTTTCGCAGGGCGACGAAACTCTTGAAATGGGTGCGATGGGAACGTTGAAAATAACTGGCATAGACGATCTTCTATGCCAAATCGACGCCACGCTCGGAAAGAACGACCTGAAGGCGCTGCGAATTCTTGTGACGGCGGGACCGACCGCTGAAGACATTGATCCCGTCAGATTCCTCACGAACCGCTCGACGGGCAAAATGGGCGTGGCGCTTGCCACGGCGGCCGCGCTGCGTGGGGCTGATGTCACTCTGGTTCACGGACCGTTGCAGACGGCGGTTCCAGAACTGCCGAATCTAAAACGCATTCCAATACGCTCCGCAGAGGAAATGCACGGCGCCGTCATGGAACGATGGACGCAAATGGACGTCGCAATTCTGGCTGCGGCCGTCGCCGACTTCAGACCAGATCACTATGCAGAACAGAAGATCAAAAAGGTCGACGGACAGGCGCTGATACTAAATCTCAGACGAACGCCAGATATTCTGGCGGAACTTGGCTCGCAGGAAAAACGACCATTCCTAATCGGTTTCGCCGCTGAATCCGACGACGTCGAAATCAACGCACTCGCAAAACTACGCAAAAAACACTGCGACGTGATCTGCGCAAACGACATACGGAAGCCTGGCTGCGGCTTTGCAGCCGATACGAACCAGATAACGCTATATTCGCCAGACAAACCGCCTATGCATCTGCCGATGAAAGACAAGCGCGAACTCGCGCACGACATACTAACACACGCGCTGGCTGATTTGAAAAAATCTTAAAAAAATTAGTTATTATTGCGTCTTTTTGGCATAGATGCATTAGATTATGTTCAATGTCGGAAAGAACATACATCGCAATTGACCTGAAATCATTCTACGCATCCGTGGAATGCGTGGACAGGAAACTGGATCCGCTTCTGACGAATCTGGTGGTGGCGGATGAATCACGCACTGAAAAAACCATTTGCCTGGCCGTCTCGCCGTCCTTGAAAGCATACGGCATTCCTGGCCGCGCAAGACTCTTCGAAGTCGTGGAAAAGGTGCGGAGCATCAATCAGCAACGCCGAATGAACGCTCCCAACAGACGCTTCGCAAACGCCTCATGGCATGCGAACGATCTTAGCGGACATCCTGAAACCGAACTGACATACATCGTCGCAAGGCCACGCATGGCGCGCTATATGGAAGTCAGTTCGAAAATCTACAACATCTATCTCAATCATGTAGCGCCTACGGATATCCATGTCTATTCGATTGACGAAGTGTTTATAGACGCCACGCAGTATCTCGCACTTTACAAAACAACCGCAAGAGACTTCACGATGAAACTGGTGCGGGAGGTCCTTGCAAACACTGGAATAACCGCCACTGCTGGAATCGGAACGAATCTGTTTCTCGCGAAGGTCGCCATGGATATCGTCGCAAAGCACATTCCCGCAGATTCGGACGGCGTGCGAATCGCTGAACTGGACGAAATGTCTTTTAGACGGCAACTTTGGTCACATCAGCCTCTTACCGATTTCTGGCGAGTCGGATACGGCACTGCTTTCAGACTGCAGAGATACGGCATGTTCACAATGGGAGATGTCGCGAGAGTCTCAGTGGATAACGAAGAGATGCTATACAAGCTCTTCGGAATCAATGCAGAATTGCTTATCGACCACGCATGGGGATGGGAACCATGCACAATTCGCGCAATACAGCAATACCGCCCTGAAAACAACAGCCTCAGCACAGGACAGGTGCTGCAGCAACCTTACGATTTCGAAAAGGCAAAACTCGTGGCGCGCGAAATGGCCGATTCGCTCGTCCTTGATCTTGTGGACAAGGGCCTCGTCACGGATCATGTCGGCATTGTCGTCGGATATGATGTCGAAAATCTAAGCGATCCGGAACGACGGCGACACTACCATGGCCCCGTCCATCTCGACCACTACGGCAGATTCGTCCCCAAAGGCGTCAATGGCGGAACGCCGCTTGGAATGCGCACATCGTCTTCTAGAATCATCGTCACCGCCGTCGCGCAACTCTTTGACAAACTTGTCGACAAAAATCTGCTCGTCAGACGTCTGAATGTGATCGCATTCCATGTAATAGACGAGAATCGCGCTCTGGCGGCCGAAAAGAAACGCATGATACAGCCAGATCTTTTTCAGGACAACCGTTCAATGGAAAAGGCAAAGGAAGTCCTTGACAAGGCACTGGCGAAAGAAAAAAGACAGCAGGAGGCGGTTCTTGAAATCAGAAGAAAACTCGGAAAGAACGCAATTCTAAAAGGAATGAATCTCGAAGAGGGAGCCACTGCACGCGAACGAAACAGACAGGTCGGCGGACACCGGATGTGACGGCCGCCGACTACGCAATATAGGACAATCACTCTCATGTCATCTCAACAGGACTACCAGGACATAATCGATCTGCCGCATCATGTGTCCACAAAACATCCGCAGATGTCTATGGAATCCCGCGCTGCACAGTTCGCCGCATTTGCCGCTTTGAACGGCTATGAGGACGCCATAAACGAAACCGCCGAGAACCACCAACCGGAAGACAATTACCTCTCCGATACCCCCTAGCCTTTTCTTGCCCCCCCCTAGCCGCGCTAGGTATAGTGCCGCGGAGCTTGCTCCGCGGAATGAACTAGGCCCTCTAGGCACTTCCGGCGGTGTAATAGGCGGCCGCGCCAGGCCCTCTAGGCACTTCATAGAAAAAAGCAACCTCCAGTTAGCCATTTCAGCATTATATTCCATAAATACGGCTTTACCCAAAAGCATGTTCATTTTCCAAAGACAGGATACCGCCATGAAACAATACCTTTCCATTCTGCTAATTTTCCTGATTGCCATGACCATGATTGCCGAAACCACAAAACTCCCGACTCCCTCCATCGACAAAAAAGCCTCACTGTCCGAAGCGCTTGCAAACCGCAAGAGCACGCGTGAATTCGGCGGCGGAACGCTCACCGCACAGCAGACCTCCAATCTCCTGTGGGCCGCATACGGCATCACCCGCGAAGACGGCAAACTCGTGGTTCCAGCCGCCCTCAACCGCCACGCCTTCACGCTCTATCTCATGACCGCCAAAGGCGTGGAGCGCTTCAACGCGAAGGACAACACCCTTACGACCGTCGTCGCCAAGGACCTCCGCGCCATGGCCGAAGGTCGCAAGACACTCGGTCCAGCTGCCGCAGCAGTAGTCCTGCTGGTTGCAGACACGACCGTATTCAAGGACATGTCTGGCAACGGCGACTTCTATCTTGGAGTCGAGGCGGGAGCGATCTGCCAGGACATCTATCTCTATGCAGCCGCCGAAAAGTGGAACGCGCTCTGCTGTGGGTCCGTCGATGCAGCCGGACTATCAAAAGCCCTTGAGCTGCCTGCCACTCAGAAGCCTGTTCTGACCATGATTGTCGGTCCTGGCAAGACTAAATAACGACACTAGACGAACCTACTCTCTCTCGCAAAGCAATCAGTTTTCCATACGATTTCCATGAACGTCTTCGAACTCGCGAAAAAGCCTCAGAATCAGAACCGTCCTGTGCCATTCTGGAGCTGGAACGACAAACTTTCAGCCGAAGAGTGCTGCCATCAGATCGAACTGATGCACGAACAGGGCATCGGCGGATTCTTCATGCATGCCAGAGGCGGTCTTCATACGGACTACCTCTCCGACGAATGGTTCAAAGTCACTCAGGCATGCGTCGACAAGGCAAAATCGCTCGGGATGAACGCATGGGCGTATGACGAAAATGGCTGGCCAAGCGGTTTCGGCGGCGGACTTGTCAACGAAAAAGGACTCTTCTATCAGCAGAAATATCTCCGATGCAAGTTTGCCTACGACTACACTAGAATTCCAACCTTCAAGAATATCATCTGCATCTACAGCGAAGACGGCAAGAAGATCTATCCAATGGACGAACCGCTGCCTAAACGCACAAGGCTGCTCGTTTGCTATTATGACGTAAATCCATACTATGTCGATACGCTGGATGGACGAGTCATCGCTGAATTTCTGTCCTCCACGCACGAAAAATACAACGCTTCTCTAAATGCCGAACAGCACAAGGCCATGCGCGGATTCTTCACGGACGAACCGCAGATATCCCGCGACGGCTTCCCATGGTCGCTCAGCCTCCCTGACGAATACGAATTGCGCTTCGGAGAAGCACTGCTGCCGATTCTGCCGCAGCTCTTCTTCACATGGGGCTGCGACTACAGACGCACACGATACCGCTTCTGGCGTCTCATCACCGAACTCTTCAGTGAAAATTTCATGAAGCAGATCCACGACTGGTGCGACGCGCACTCATGGGAACTCACTGGACATCTGGTTTGCGAAGAGTCCTTCTCCGGCCAGATTCCATCGAACGGCGCGTGCATGCCGCACTATGAATATTTCCATATTCCAGGAATGGACATTCTCGGACGGAATCTATCGTGGATCACCCTGCCGCTGCAGCTCTTCAGCACAGCGGCGCAGACAGGAAAGAAGCAGATTCTCTCCGAAACATTCGCACTCTGCGGCTGGGCGGTTTCATTCGCCGACCTCCAGTGGCTTGTCCAATGGCAGTTCGTCCATGGTGTCAATCTCATCTGCCAGCATCTGGAAGGCTATAGCCTACGCGGCATCAGAAAACGCGACTATCCAGCCAGTCTCTTCAGACACCAGCCATGGTGGAAATACTACAGGCCGTTCAACGACTATCTGTCGCGCATGGGAACGCTTCTTTCCGAAGGCGAAGTGAACTACAAGGTCCTTGTGATCCATTCCGTAAGCAGCGGCCATATGTGCTATGACACCGCCACCGACGGCGCGATCACACCATATCAGATGGAATTCAAGGGATTCTCGGATTTTCTCGAGGCGCATCAGATCAATCACCACTATGGCGACGAAATTCTCATGGAACGTCATGGAAAGGTGGAAGAGGGTCTGCTGAAGATCGGTGAACAGTCCTACAGTCTGGTCCTCCTGCCGAAAATGGCGAATCTCTCCAGGGCGGAAAGGTCCTCGGTCTATGGAACGATCTGGAACCGGTGCCATTCGCAATCGACGGCGAAGTCGGTGCGGAACTGCCGTTCCAGGACGAAATCGAATGGTTCGATTCAATGGAAGCGCTTCTGGAAGCCATCCCGCAGGAATTCCGTCAAGTCAGAGTCATCAAAGACGATGGCATGGACGCCGAAACCGTCAATTGCACATCAAGAACATTCAAGGATTTCGACGGCAAGCCTGCAGTCTTCCATTATTTCGTCAACAACGACCGCTACAATGCCGTCGACACCATC
>JAKSPA010000071.1 GCA_024405235.1 Lentisphaeria bacterium | reverse complement strand
TAGCACGCCATGGAAAACAAAGACGCAAAGACACACGTGTTTCCGCAAGCAGACGAATCCATGAGTCCGGAAGCACGCGCGTTCATCATTCAGCGAAACGCCAGCAGACGAATGGCAGTCCAGATCCTCTATGCCCTGGACGTCAACAATTCATGGCAGGATACGAAAATCGCATGGGCGTCGCCGACAGACGGTCAACCGCAGACGCTCGACGAATGGGACACGGCCAAAAAGGAGCAGCTTGACACAATCTTCAACATAATCAACGACGAAAACAATATGGATCTGACGCGCGATGTCCTGCGAAAAGCATGGGCGCGCGCACGCAAAATCTGTCTTGGAATCGCCGAGAACAAGCAGAAGATCGACGCAATGATCATTGACGCGGCGCAGAACTGGAGTCTTGCCCGCATCGATTTGGTGGACAGAAGCATAATGCGTCTGGCCATCTTCGAAATGACCATGGCCACGCCGCTTGTCAAGCCTGCGGTCGCGATAAACGAAGCCATTGAAATCGCAAAGGAATACGGCAAGAAAGATTCTGGCCGTTTCGTAAATGGCGTTCTCGACAAGATACGCAAAGACATCCAGCAGGCACCGTTCACCGTCGGAAACGAATAGTCTTCGTGTCGCGACGAAACAAGACAACAGTTTTCATTACACGCAATGTCCCTATTCAGTTTTTTCAAAAAAGGCCTCCAGAAGACCACCACCGCAATCCAGCGCGGCATCCAGAGCGTTTTCACTGATGTGAAGAAGTGGGACGACGAGACATACCGCCAGTTGGAGCAGACGCTGATCGCAACCGATCTTGGTCCCGCCGTCACGAAGGAGCTTCTCGACGATCTGAAAGACCGCTATTCGCGCGGACTCATCGAAACAGGCGCCGACATCAATTCCGCGTGTTCGAACAAGATTCTTGAGATTCTTGACGAGGCTTCGATTCCCGCCGTCAAAAGCGTCGAGAACGGCCCGACGGTGATTCTCATGGTCGGCGTCAACGGCGCAGGCAAGACGACTTCCATCGCCAAGCTTGCGCATCACTATCTAACGCAGGGCAAGAAGGTTGTGCTCGGCGCAGGAGACACCTTCCGCGCCGCAGGAGCCACGCAGCTTGGCATCTGGGCGCAGCGCCTCTCGTGCCCTGTCGTCGAAGGCAAACTAGGCGGCGATTCTGCTGCTGTCGCATTCGATGCGATCAAATCCGGAATCAGCCAGAAGGCCGACTACGTCATCATCGACACGGCTGGCAGACAGCATACGCGCGGCGACCTTATGGCCGAGCTCGAAAAGGTCAAGCGAATCGCCGGAAAGGCGATGCCTGAGGCGCCTCATGAAATCTGGCTGACCGTCGATGCGTCGATAGGCTCCAACGCGCTGACGCAGGCCCGCGAATTCGGAAAGCTCTTCCCGATCACTGGACTAGTGCTCACGAAACTGGACGGCACAGGCAAAGGCGGCGTTGTAGTCGCCATCCGCAAGGAATTAGGCTATCCGGTCCGCTTTGTCGGCCTCGGCGAACAGTTGGATGACCTCCAGCCATTCAGCGCGCAGGATTTCACAAACGCGCTCTTCCAGCCCTCCGAAGAATAATTCACAACGACCATGTCCTGCTTCGAAGTACTGAAAAAAGACGATGCATGCCGCGCGCGCAGAGGACGTCTCCATACGGCGCACTACATGGTGGAAACGCCTGTGTTCATGCCGGTCGGCACTCAGGGAACCGTCAAGGCGATGTGCAATGAAGAGCTGCATGAGCTTGGCGCGCAGATAATTCTCGGCAACACATACCATCTAAACCTCCGTCCTGGCATGGAACTGATGGCAAAGGCCGGCGGTCTCCATAAATTCATGAATTGGGACCGCGCGATTCTGACCGATTCAGGCGGTTTTCAGGTCTTTTCGCTTGCGAAACTGCGCAAATTGACTCCCGACGGCGTGAAATTCCAGTCCCATCTGGACGGAAGCACTCTCTTCATGGGGCCGAAGGAATCCATGGGAATACAGCGCATCATCGGTTCGGACATCGCAATGTGCTTCGATGAATGCACGCCGTGGCCAGCCACGCACGAGCAGGCGGAAAAATCGCTTGATCTCACAATGCGTTGGGCGGCGCAATGCCGCGAACAGCCACGTGCCGAAGGTCAGCTCGTATTCGGAATCGCCCAGGGGAGCACTTTCCAAGACCTCCGCGAGCGTGCCGTCAACGAATTGGAGAAACTGGATTTCGACGGCATTGCGGTGGGCGGCGTCTCCGTCGGCGAAACCGAACAACTGATGGTTGACGTGCTGAACTACTGCGGACCTGTTCTTCCTCCGGCAAAGCCGCACTATCTCATGGGCGTCGGCACCCCAAGGCAGATCATTCTCGGCATCATGAACGGCATCGACATGTTCGATTGCGTCCTTCCCACCAGAATGGGAAGAAACGGCAGCGCCTACACGCCGACAGGCACGATTCCAGTAAAGGCGGCGCGCTATGCAGAGGATTTCACGCCGATTCAGGAGGGCTGCACGTGCTATGCATGCCGCAACCACACAAAGGCTTACATCAGACATCTTCTGCACGTGAACGAAATTCTCGGCGCACGTCTCATGACAATCCACAACCTGCACTTCTTCCTGGAACTCACGCGACAGGCTCGCCTACATCTTGAAGCAGGCACCTTCATGCAATTCGCACAGCAGATCCTGGAAGCATATCCAGAAGCGAAATAGCCATTTTTCTCAAGAAAGCCATGAAAAACATTCTCGTTCTAGGCGTTACAGGCTCAATAGCGGCATACAAGGCGGCCGAACTGGTCAGCAGACTCCGTCAAAACGACGTGGAAGTGCGCGTCATCATGACGGATAGCACAACGCATATAGTGTACCAGCAAACCATACTAAAACTAACCAAGACGACAATGACGGTATCGCTCGGGGACATTCCGACAAGGCAAACGCGCCACATCGAACTGGCGTTGGAGACGAAAGTGCTTCTCATCGCTCCTGCAACGGCGGATATTCTTGCGAAAATGGCCCATGGCATCGCCGACGACGCTCTGTCCACATTCTGCCTCTCGCATGACGGAACTGTCATCGTCGCTCCTGCCATGAACCCGCGAATGTGGATGCATCCAGCCACGCAGGACAACGTTCGTCTGCTGAAGCAGCGCGGCGTTCGCTTCGTTGGGCCAGTCGAAGGTCACGTCGCCTGCGGAGAATCAGGCGCAGGACGCATGTCGGAAGTGGCCGACATACTTGACGCCGCACTCAAAGCCATGAAGGAATAGAGAGACATGCGACCGCTTATCAAATATCTCGCGCCTGTATTTCCACAAGCGGAAGAACATCCTGTGTTCTTTCTTGACAGAGACGACACGCTTATTCCGGACCACGCATATCTCAGCGATCCAGACGGCGTCGAACTGCTTCCGAATGCGGCCGAAGGCTTGAAACTCCTGCGCGAAAAAGGCTACAGGCTGGTGCTTGTCAGCAATCAGTCAGGCGTCGGACGCGGATTGATCACAATGGAACAGCTGGCTGCCGTCCACGCACGGCTTGTGCAGATTCTCGCGGAAAACGGCGTCGCACTGGATGCAGCATATCTTTGTCCGCATGCGCCAAGCGAAGAATGCGCCTGCCGCAAGCCGCTGACAGGCCTGATCGATGCCGCAAGAAAGGATTTCGCCATTCCGCAAGGCTCCGTCATGGCCGGAGACAAGGCAGCTGATATACAACTCGCACGTAATGCGGGACTTGTCGCCATACAAATTCGGTGTCCAAAACGTCCTGGAGATCTTCAGGCGGACTATGCGGCCGACGATCTGCTCGATGCGGCAAAATGGCTTGCGAATTGAATAGCATCGTATTTTTATGAGCAACTGGAAGACACGATTCAAGGAATGGGCGGGCGAAGACCATGGCAAATGGTCGCCGCAGATCGTCATTCACGAACAGTCGCTTGCAGGCGTGGCATTGGCTAGACTTCTCGGAAATTCTCCAGACTCGGTCCTGCTCGTCGCAGCAAGCGACGCCTCCGCCGTCGAATCGCTTTCGAACAGCCTGGCGCTTTTCAAGGAAATTCTCGAAGACAAAAGGCCGATCATTCCAATTCCGGACGTCGCAATCGGACGGCAGCAGTGGATTCCCGAAAACGAAGCCAGCAGAAGCGCCGCCCTCCAGGCCGCTTTGAACCACTATCCCGCCGTATTCGTCGCAAGCGCTCAGACGCTACTTTCGCGTACGCTCTCCCCCAAGGCTTTCGCAAAGAAGAGCTTCACGCTGAAGGTCCATGATAAAATATCCATGGAGGAACTCGCAAAACGTCTGGTGGAACTGGACTACGACAACGAATTCGAAGTGAACATTCCAGGCGAATTCGCACGCCGCGGCGGAATACTCGATGTATTCTCACCGCTCTATTCGGATCCAGTCCGTCTGGAATTCTGGGGAGACGAAATAGACTCCATGCGTTTCTTCTCCGCCTCGACGCAGCGTTCAACCACGGAGATTCCAGAATTCAAGGTGACTCCGCGAGGCGCCGCAATCATGTCAAGCGCTCCAGAAGACACGACGTTCGTCCACGAATATTTCGACAAGGACACGCCCGTGGCACTGGTTCTTCCGGACAAAATAGAAGACCATCTGGAAATGTTCTCTGACGAATCGAATACTCTGGACGATTGGCAGAGGCTTGTTTCGACATTCAGACGCCTTACACGAATCGAAGAACCGCCGATCCTGGCCAATGGTCAGAATGCACAACTTGGTCGTCCCGAACTGGATGTCGCACCAATCGGCGAGGAACTCTTCGCCGCAATCAATGACGGAGAGGAGAACGAAGGGCTCGCCATGTGGCATTGGCAGCAGTTGTCCAGCGCGCTGAAGAGGTGGCACGATGATGGTTACGAACTGGTGGCATGCTGCACGAGCGACGGCGAGATCGACCGCCTGAAGGAACTTCTCGTCAAGGATTCCAAAACTGAGAAAATGCCAATCGCGATAGAGCAATGCGAACTGCCAATGGGAATGCTCTTCCCTTCGCGCAAATTGGCATTGCGCAGCGACCAGGAGCTTTTCGGTCGGCAGAATGTCAAACGCAGGCGCAGACTTGTCGAATACAACTACGAAAACACCTCCCCGCAGGAATTTCTCGAATTGGAAGAGGGCTCTCTGGCAGTCCATCTCAACTACGGAATATGCCGTTTCCATGGCGTGAAGGTAATCGACAGCGACGGCGAAAAAATAGAATCAATCGAACTGGAATTCGCCGACGATTCCATGCTCTACGTCCCGCTTGACCAATCTGCGCTTGTGACACGCTACATCGGCGGCTCCAAGCACGAACCAGAGCTCTCCAAATTGGGCGGCGTGTCATGGATACGCAAAAAGGACGCCGCAGAACACGCGGCGTGGGATCTTGCAGCGGAACTCATCCGCATGGAAGCCATGCGCGCATCCGCCCCAGGCATCCAGCTGAAATCAGTTCCGGATCTGGAGCGCTCTTTCGCCTCGTCCTTCCAATTCGATCTCACGCCCGATCAGGAAGAAGCCCTAAAGGCATGTTTTCAGGATATGGAAAACGAAAAGCCTATGGACAGACTCCTTTGCGGAGACGTAGGCTACGGCAAAACAGAGGTCGCGCTGAGAGCGTCGTTCCGCGCCGTGGTCAACGACAAACAGGTGGCCGTCCTCGTGCCGACAACCGTCCTTGCGCAACAGCACTACCAGACATTCCTGTCGCGCTTTCAGGATTTCGGCGTCACTGTCGAAATGCTCAGCCGTTTCAGGAGTCCGCGCGAGCAGAAGAAGACACTCCAGCGCCTTGCGGAAGGCAAGGTCGACATCATCATCGGAACGCATAGACTACTCTCCAAAGACATCAGAATTCCACGCCTCGGACTGCTTGTCATCGACGAAGAGCAGCGTTTCGGCGTAAAGCACAAGCAGCGCCTCAAGGCGTTGCGCGCCTCGCTTGACGTGCTGACGATGACCGCAACGCCTATTCCGCGAACGCTCTACATGAGCCTGTCGGGCCTCCGAAATCTCTCCACGATCATGACCGCGCCGACCAACCGTCTTGCAGTCAGCACGATTGTCGCAAACTACGACAAGGAACTCATCAAGAATGCAATCACGCGCGAGATCGAACGCGGCGGACAGGTGTTTTTCCTCTACAATCGCGTGCAGACAATAGAGAAGGTATGCGACGCCTTGCGCGAACTCGTTCCGCAGGCTACATTCGCCGTTGGTCATGGACAGATGGATCCGGAAGTCCTCGAAGGCATCATGACGGATTTCGTCGCGGGAAAAATCGACGTTCTGGTCAGCACAACAATCATCGAAAGCGGCATTGACATTCCGAATGCGAACACGATCATAATCGACCGCGCCGACCGCTTCGGACTCTCCGAGCTCTATCAGCTCAGGGGTCGCGTCGGCCGCTATTTCCGCCAGGCATACGCATACATGCTTCTGCCGCCCATGGGTTCCCTGCCCTCCAATGCACGCGAACGAATGGCGGCAATCCGCAGATTCACGCATCTCGGCGCAGGCTTCCGACTCGCAATGAAGGATCTTGAAATCCGCGGCGCAGGAAATCTTCTCGGACAGGAGCAGTCCGGACACATCGCAGCCGTCGGATTCGATCTATATTGCCAATTGCTGAAAGATTCTGTGGCGCGTCTGCAGAAACAGCAGGAAGTCGTCATACGGCATCTGGAACTTGAACTCGACATGGTCTGCAATTCGCTGACGCCTGTTCAAGGCAAGGCGCAAGTCGTGATTCCACGCGAATACATTGAAGAGGAATCCGCGCGCATAGGCGCGTACAGGCACTTCCAGAGCCTTAAGACGACTGAAGAGATAGACAATTTCGGCAAGGAACTCCAAGACCGCTTCGGCCCTCTGCCACGTCCAGTGCAGAATCTCCTTCTACAGCAGAAAATCGATTGCCTCGCACGCGAAAAGGGCCTCGTTCGGCTTTCCGTCACCAAAGGCCGCTTCGTCGCCGAAACTCCCAAAGGACTCTACCGCATCAACGACAACATTCCTATACTTATCTCCCGCAATCCTTAAAAACAACTTTCGGAAATTGAAGAGATGCTTCGAATGATGCCGAAATTCGCACACTAATCATGAAAATCTACCAGGAACAATCACCTGAAACGCTCGAAGACGCAAAAAAATGCCTGCTGGCGGGAGGCGTCATCGCTATTCCGACAGAGACCGTCTACGGCTTGCTGACACGCTGGGACAACGAAGACGGCCGCGAGAAGATCTACCATTTGAAACACCGTCCTGCCACGAAACGTCTGCAGATGCTCGCGCCGAATCTGGAAGCGGCAATTCAGGCCGGAGTGCAGGACACGCCGCAGATTCGCAGTCTCGCCGCACGCTTCTGGCCAGGACCGCTTACTCTCGTTGTGAAAAACGCCACA
>JAKSPA010000070.1 GCA_024405235.1 Lentisphaeria bacterium | reverse complement strand
CGCAGTCCCATGTGTCGTCGGTTCTGTCCAGAATTCGTGCACCGTCGCGAATTTCAGCCCAGAGTCCAGGCCTGACGACGGCTGTGGTCAGCGAAGGGCGTCCGAGAATATAGACGGCGATTTCCAATGTGTTTCTGCCGCGTTTCCAGAAGCCTTTGAGCGGTAGGTCCGAATAGGTCGGTTTGCCCTCGAGATCAGAATATTGGCTTCCCTGGATTACATGGCCATTGAGGCGGACTGCAAAATTGGAGGATGCCGAAATCCGCAGAACGGGATTCTTGGCGGTGAATGTCAGAATTCTTCTGAACATTCCGTAAGAATCGATGTCCAGACCTTCGGTTGGTAGCCAAATCCATTCAGTGCTCATTGTCGTGGTCCTTTTTCGTTTTGTGAATTCCGTCTCTGTTGTTGAGATCAGATGTCTAATTCGGAAAGGGTGATGTGAAGATTTTTCAAGGATTGTGTGAAGTGGGAGTATCCTCTGTATATCATGTCGGCATTGCGGATCAATGATTTCCCCTGTGCGCAGCATGCGGCAATGACAAGCGCCATTCCAGCGCGGATGTCCGGAGAAATCAACTCTGCGCCGTGAAGCGTGCTTGGGCCCGATATGACTGCGCGATGCGGGTCGCAGATGACGGCGTTCGCTCCCATTGCAATCAATCTATCGACGAAATAGATTCTGCTTTCGAACATTTTTTCAAAGAAGAGGACACTCCCCTGGGCCGGTGTCGCTGCAACGATGAGGCAGCTCATCATGTCCGATGGAAATTGCGGCCATGGTCCGTCGGAGATGACAGGCATCGTGCCGTCGAGATCGTTGTGTATTTGCAGCGGGGCGTCCTGCTTCAGGAAAATCCTGCCTGGTTCCAGCGTGATGTAGCAACCCATGCGTTCGAAAACGCGCCGTGTCATCCAATAATCGTGCGGGATGATGTTTCCCGTGAGCTCTATTTCGCCGCCAGTTGCGGCTACGAGCGTCAGAAAGCTTGCGACATTCACGTGGTCGGCGCCGATGTCGAATTCAGTGCCGTGCAGTTCCTTCACGCCTTCGATTGTGAGGATGTTCGTTTCCACGCCTTCTATTTTCGCGCCCATGGATATAAGCAGCTGCGCGAGTTGCGTCACGTGCGGTTCGCATGCGGCATTGCGTATTGTGGTTACGCCTGGCGCAAGGACGGCGGTCATCATGATGTGTTCTGTGGCGGTTACGCTTGCTTCGTCAAGGAAAAGCGTTGAGGCGGCGAACACGGAACTGTTTTTGCGGAAATGGTATGCACCGTCCTTTGGTGTGCAGGCGATGCCTAGTTTTCCAAGCCCATAGAAATGCGTATCCAGTCGGCGTCGTCCGATCACATCGCCGCCGGGCCGTGTGATATGAGCCTCGCCAAGGCGGACTGCCAGTGGCCCTCCGAAGAGGAGCGATGTGCGCACTGCGTGGCAAAGTGCCTCGTCTGGCGTGTCGCCAGAGAGCGCGTCCGCCGTTATTTCCACCGCGCTGTCTGTCAACCAGCGCACCTTTGCGCCGAGATTCTGCGCGATGGAAAGCATGTTCAGGACATCGAGAATCCGCGGGACGTTTCTAAGAACCACGGTGTCTTTCGTGAGCAATGCTGCCGCGATCATGGGCAGGGCGGCATTCTTGTTGCCGTCTATCTGGAGATTCCCCCATGCGCGCTGTCTTCCAATGATTTCAATAGCTTTCATTTTCTGCTAGTAGCTCCATCGGAGACCATGATTTTTTTTCGGTGGCGGAATATAGGGAGTGTCGTAGTAGTCACGCGTTCTTATGCGCTCGATGCCGTCTTTGTATTCGATGCGTTTGCGCAGTCCTTCTGGAATCTCTCCGAGGAAGGGGCTTGGATCGGCTGCTGTGAGCATGCCTCTGCGGAAGCGTATTTTGACATGCGTGAGATATGCGGCGCGTTTCGCGCGTGTGATTCCGACATAGAAGAGTCTTCTTTCCTCTTCGATATCTTCTTCCGACGGACGATCGCAAGAGAGGCTGTGTGGCAGCAGGCCGTCTTCGCAGCCTGCGATGAAAACGCATGGGAACTCAAGGCCTTTTGAGGAATGCAGAGTCATCAGCACCACGCTGTCGGCTTCGGGATCGTGTGCATCGACATCAGCCACGAGCGCGACGTCCTCCAGATAGTCTGCCAGAGATGCTTCTGGATAGTTCTTCGTGAAATCGGCGGCGCGGCTTATGAAGCTTTCCATGTTCTCCTTTCGTGCGGAAAGGTTTTCCGTGCCGTATTGCTTCTGAAGATTTTCAATGAAATCAGACGCTTTTTCTATTCCTGCCACGGCATCAAGCACGGGCGTGACCGGTTGCTTTACGATGAGATCAAGCCAGTTGGAGAGGATTCTCAGGCGATGCGCCTTCGTGGAGTTCCCTTTTTGAGAATCGCGGAACTGCTGGCTGGACAGAAATTCCAGAAGCGGCCTTCCGGATTCCTCCGCCTGCCGGATGATGCTGTTCATGGTAACGTGTCCAATGCCATTGCACTGAGGGAAGTTTTCCACGACTCGCAGGAAGGCCTGCTGGTCGCATGGATTGACCTTTAGCCGCAGAAGCGCAAGAAAGTCGCGAATTTCCTTGCGGTCGTAGAAGCGTACGCCGCCCATGAGCTGATATGGAATTCCGTAATGAATGAACTCTTCTTCAAAGGTTCGCGACTGAGCGTTCGTGCGGTAGAAAATGGCAAAGTTGCGCCATGGATGGCCGTGAGCATGCGCTCCGGCGATTTTTCGACGTATCCATTCGGCTTCGGAACGGTCGTTCTCCGTCAGAAGATCGGCGACCTGAACGCCGTCTGGATTTTCCGTAAAGAGGTTCTTGTCGAAACGGTGCGAATTGTTTTTGATGAGTTCGTTCGCCGCATTAAGGATGGATGGAGTGGATCGATAATTCTGCTCCAGCTTGATGATTTTTGCCTGCGGAAAATCGCTGCCGAAGGACATGATATTGTGATAGTCGGCGCCACGCCAGGAGTATATCGACTGATCTGGATCGCCTGTGACGTGGACATTCTGCTGTTCGTTCACAAGCAGTTTCATTAGTTCATACTGCAGGTGGTTCGTGTCCTGGTATTCGTCGATCAGAAGATATCTGAAGCGGTTGTGGTATATGTCCCGCATGCCTGGAACCTTTCTGAGCAGATCGACCGTCAGACGGAGCAGATCGTCGAAATCGACGGCATTGCATGCGATTAGACGTTTTTCGTAATCCTGCGCAAGTTCGATGATGTCTTTGACGCTGCAGGGACATTCCATTTCCACGGCAACCGTCTCGTAGGGCGCGTCTCCGTTCTTGACGTTGCTGATGAATTGCGCGACGAAAGATGGCGTCACGCCTTTGGGCAGGTCGCGTTTTTCCGTGATAATGGCCTTGATTATGGATTTCTGGTCGCCGTCGTCATAGATTGTGAAATCTCTTGTGCGTCCGCAATCCAGTTTGTCTATATCTCTTCTGAGAAATCTGGCGCAGCAGCCATGGAATGTGCCGATGTTCTGCGGCGCCTGTCCGACAAGGGCCGCCACGCGTTCGCGCATTTCTCTCGCGGCCTTGTTCGTGAACGTCATCGCAAGAATCTGGCTTGGCCAGACGCCCTGGCTGATGAGCCAAGCGATGCGTCGTGTGACGACGCGCGTCTTGCCGCTGCCTGCTCCTGCGATGACGAGCATGGGGCCGTCCTTATGCGTGACGGCCGCCAATTGCGGTTCGGTTAGATTGTCCAGAATTTCGGAAGACACGGCGTAAATCCGTTATCAGTTCTTCGGCTTCATTGTCGGGAAGAGAATGACATCGCGGATGGATTCGGTGCCCGTGAGCAGCATGACGAGACGGTCGATGCCGAGGCCGAGACCGCCGGTGGGCGGCATGCCGTATTCCAGAGCGGTGATGAAATCTTCGTCGATGCGTTCGACTTCGCCTTCCTGATCGGCGCGGCCGATAAGTTGCGCATTGAAGCGCGAGCGCTGGTCGATCGGATCGTTGAGTTCAGTGTAGCCTGGGCACATCTCGCGTCCATCGATCTCCAGTTCGTAAACATCGACAAGCTCCGGATTGTCCGGGCAGCGTTTTGCAAGCGGAACCAGATATGCGGGAAGGCGCGTGACGAAGGTCGGCTGGATCAGCGTATCTTCGATGAGACGGTCGTAGATTTCGTGCGAGACATGGAAGGAGTCCATGTCGTCTTCTATTTCAAGGCCGAGATCCTTTGCTTTCTGGCGCTGGACTTCGACGGAGAGATCCCACCAGTCGGCACCCATCTTCTCGACGAGAAGTTCATGGAATGTGGCACGGCGCCATGGGCGTTCGAGATTGTTGTCCGGTTTGTCTTCGCGCTTGATGATGAGGGATCCGATTGTGTTCTGTGCCACGGTGGTGATGGGCGATTCCATGATTTCCATCATGCCCTGGCAGTCGGAATAGGCCTGGTAGAGCTCCAGAACCGTGAATTCAGGGTTGTGTTTGTGGTCCATTCCTTCGTTGCGGAAGTCGCGGCCGATTTCAAAGACACGCTCGAAACCGCCGACGATTAGACGCTTGAGGTACAGCTCAGGCGCGATGCGCATGTACATCGGGATGTCAAGCGCATTGAAGTGTGTCTTGAACGGACGAGCGGCAGCACCGCCTGCAAGCGTCTGAAGGATCGGCGTTTCGACTTCCATGAAACCACGGTTCTCCAAAAACTTCCTGCATTCGCTGACAATCTTCGAACGCATGGCCAATACATTGCGGGAACTCTCGTTGACGATCATGTCTAGATAGCGCTGACGATAGCGCTGCTCCATATCCTGCAGGCCATGGAATTTCTCAGGCAGCGGCAGGAGGCTCTTGGAGAGCAGTTCGTATGATTTGACATGAATGGAAAGCTCGCCTGTGCGTGTGAAGAACGGTGTGCCGTCGACGGTAATGATGTCGCCGATATCAAGGGCCTTGAATGCGGCATAGTTCTCATCGCCGATTTCAGGACGCTGGAGATAGAGTTGAATTCTGCCTGCGCCGTCCATGAGATTCGCGAAAAGGCTCTTTCCCATGACGCGTTTCGCCATGAGTCTTCCTGCGAGTCTGTATGTCGGCACGTCGGCCGGCATGGTCTCTCCTTCTGGGGGAGGCGTCGGATGCGCCTTCTTGACATCGGCGGAACTGACCAGACCGTCCACGCGGTGTCCATAGAGATTCTTTCCTTCCGCACGCATGGCGTCCACTTTGGCACGTCTCTGTGCAATTACGTTCGCGCTTTCCGCGGCATTTTCCTGCAGATTGTTTTCGTCAGACATGATGGTGTAAGATGGAATGGAATTTTGGGCCATTCCGATTGGTTGCTTGTTTAGGTGACAGAAAATGGTGGGTTATTTGATTTTTTTAGTGGCGGCTGGTTTCTTGAAGGAGTTCTCCTTGCCGGCCATTAGTCGTTGGATATTTTCCTTATGGCGGTAGAAGACGATTGCCACCATGAGCCAGATTAGAATGATGACGGGCCAGCCGATGTATTCCCATCCGCAAAGGTGGAAGAGGACAACCAGCAGGGCCAGCGCCGCCGCTGCTCCAAGACTGGCGATTGCGACGATATGCGTTTTCTTTTCAAGGAAAATCCAAATCAAGAGCGCCAGTACAATCGGCCAGAAGGCCATTGCGAAGGCGAGTCCCGCGCCGGTGGCGACGCCTTTGCCTCCCTTGAAGCGAAGCCAGAATGGGAAGATGTGTCCGAGAAGCGCTCCGGCGCCGCCCCAGATTTTTGCTATTGAATCGCCCTGGTAACCCATTTTATGGGCGAGCCAGAGGCCTAGAATCACTCCGAGATAGCCTTTGAGAAAATCCAGCGCGAAGCATATTTTTCCCCAGGCGCCGCCGAGAATTCTAGTCACGTTTGTGGAGCCGATGTTTTTGCTTCCTTTTGTGCGTATGTCCACGCCGTTGAGAAATCCGATAAGCAGTCCCCACGGGACGCTGCCAAGCAGATAGCCCAGCAGGAATACGGCGGTCAGTGCGTAGATGAAGGATGGTTGTTCCATTGTCAGTGAATTCGTGTGAGGTGATTTTGGAAAATTCTGCTATTTGGCTGCGTCGTTTCTGAGCAGAAAGCATGTTCTGCATCTGAATGCGTCAAGACCGAATATTGTTGCACGGACAGGCGCTTTGGAGACTGCGAGTGTCTGTCCGTCAACGAGAGTGAAGCTGTCTGGATTGTTGCCTGCCTGGACGATTGCAGGGCCACGCAGTATTTCGATTTCAAGCCTGTCGGATTCAGGAATGATCTGGAAGAGCTGCCCTTCCATTGCGTTGCTGAATGCAAGACCGATTCCGTTCTGGAAATTGCCTCTTGTGATGCTGTGGAAATAGCCAGTAGAGCCATACGGCGTGGCAATGACAAGCGCGTCTGCAATTACTTGCGGTTGAAGTATTTCGCCATTCTGACGGACTCTGTATCTGATTGCGCCTAGCGGATGAACCTGACGGGAGACGACGATGTCGTTAAGAGCCGTGAGTGTTTTGCCGTCATGGCAAGACGTCGCCTGTAGTTTGCAAAGCGAATCGCATCGCATTTCGCCGTTGAAGAAGGCGTCAAGGCATTGCTTTTCGGAGTGAAGACCGCATCGTGGATTGTGTGTTCTGTCTCTAAGCGGCAGTTTCGGAATGCCTGGAAAATCACGCTCCGCTCCGAGAAGCGTTCCGTCGCCACCGTATGTGACGATTAGTTCAGGAGTAACGCTTTTGTCTGAGTCGTCAAGAATCCTGACGCTGTATTTCTCCAGAAGAGGCAGAAGCTCCTCCTTGAGACGTCCGATGACCTTTATCATAAGACCATCATGAATTTTGAAATCTTCCGTTGACATTATGGAAATCTGCAATTACTTGGAAGTGCCCGTCTTGTAGTTGAGATAGACTTGGAAGGTCAGCGACGCGTTCGTCGGCAGTCCCGTTTTGGAAAACGGCTGCAGGCTGACGGTCTTCATCTTTTCCAAGAGGGCTTTCGCGCATTTGTTCATCAACTCGTTGTCGGAGGCTTCTTTTACGAAGCCCGAAATCACGCGTCCCGCGGGCGATACGATCAGGCTGACCATGACGGGTTTAGGCGGATTTGGCAGTCTGTCTGGTCCGCACGCGTCCCAAACGCGTTGCATTTCGGGTTCCAGACATCCTGCAAGGTAGTTCTGGTATGCACTCAGTTGAGCGGCAGGCAGGCCGTTTGGATTGGCGGCGCTTCTGGATATGGTGGCGGAAGAATTCTTCTGCATGTTCTCCAGTCGCTTTGAAATGTCTTTTGCCGCATTGTTCGTCTTTGGTGGCGTTACGGGTTTTGGCTGCGTTACCTTCGCGTTCTTCAGACGGTCTTCTATGCTTGGCTTCTTGACTGTAGGTTTCTCAACTTTCTGAGAGACAGGCTCTTTCGGTTTCGGCGGGTCAGGCTCTTTCGGTTTCGGCGGGTCAGGCTC
>JAKSPA010000007.1 GCA_024405235.1 Lentisphaeria bacterium | reverse complement strand
TAAGTTTCGTGATGTCAGTGCCGCTGCCAACGACGATCTTATCGCCGCCTGCTTTGACGTTTCCGAATGACTCGCTGTATTCTTCCGTGATGAAATTTATTGTCTGCCCATCAATGTCTTCCGCGTATGCGTTTTGTGCAGTCATGCGTCCGTAGAATGTCATTTTCGCGCGAAGCGTAGTGTTTTCAAGCGACAGGCCTTCAATATCTGCGATTCTGTCTGTTGTGCCATTGCAGGTGACCTCAAAGTCATTTGAAAGCCATGATGCTGTTGCAATGGCCCTGTTTTCTCCGACTCTGGACGCTCTGCTTCCTGCATTGATGATCAATTGCGCGGGCGCTTCAGTGTCAAGAATGACTTCCGCAGAGTTGTCTAGTTCGAAGATGGTGTTCGCTCCAATCGCGCATGTGAATGTCGTCGGTTCATAGTTTATGAAGACGAATCGCGCGCCGGCCGCACCTGCGATATTTCCGCTGCTCCTCTGAACCGATGCGCCAAGATAGTTCGTGCCGGCGAAGGTCAGTTCTCCGTCTTCTGCAATTAGTTGGATACTGTCGGATGTGTAGAGGAAACTGCAATCGGTGATTGTGAAATCCGCATGGTTTATGCAGATGGCACCGCCTGTGCCGGAGACGGAGGTGTTGCCGTAGAAGACGGAGTCGGTGATTGTGCAGACGGCTGTCGATGTGCCTCCGTATATCGCTCCGCCGCCTTTGGGACCGTTCGCATCTTCCTCGCTTGCCGTGTTGTATTTGAAGATGCATTTGTTGACTGTGGAGGTGCCATCGTCAAAATTGCATGCACCGCCATTGTATGTGGCGACGCATTGGTCGAAATAGACATCGTTCAGCGTGAAATCCAATGCGTCGGGTTCAATTGCGTTGTCGATGCTGATGGCTCCGCCGAAGGAACCATAGCACTTGTAGAAATATGCCTCGTAGACTTCGCCCGTGCACATGCCAGAGATTCTTATCATGCCGCCTGGTTCGTTAGGCGTCGGCGTCTTTGGCATGAAGGTGGTTTTGCCATGACGCACCTTGTTGGGGGTGGAACGGTTGTAGTAGTTCCGTGATTTCTGGTAGCTTTTCAGATTTGGTTCTCTTTCCATTTCGGTTTTCTCCTGTGAACATGTCTGGTTAAGGAATCCCGTTGAAAAAAAATGCAATACTTTTGAAATTTTCTTTCAAAAGTTGTGAATTGAGTAAATCTAACATCTCTTAGATATGTTTACAAGTGCTTTGACGCCAAGTTATAATAATGGTCAATAATCGTCATTTCGGTGATGATTTATGTGCAATTTGGACACTCGTGCAAAAAAAGAAATAAGTTCTGAAAAAACGCCTTTGTCATGCATAAGAGGCATTGCTTTGTCGATGTGCCGCTATTTTCATTAAACATATATTTTGGGGGTGCATTGCGAAAAACGGCCAAAATAGGGGGTGTTTTGCTCGACAGGTATATATATACGCAAAAGGGGGTGAATGCGCGTGGCGGGCTTCTCTGACGCTTCTGGAGGCCTTTGGCGTTTTTGAAGGCTGTTTTTTGATGTCAACCGGAGCACTTTTGTGCAAAAAACGATAAAATGTTCAAACGCGAACAGAGTTTACTCAAAAACGCTTCTTCCGTTTGCGCCTTCCGTTTCATGGAAAAGGGAATTGCTTTTTTTATTTGAAAAAAGGGCAAAATGCCATTTCAATATTTGCAATAGACAAAAGAGGAATTATAATACATAAATCGCTGAAAATCTAACAAATTTCTATCTTGTGCTGATTGTGGCAATTTCTTTCATTGTCAAACACGATTTGGCAGAAAAAAAGGAAAAAAATGAGTTTTGAACGTCAAGAAATAGAGAGTGGTGTAGTTGAGCTTGACTCTTTTGTGTTTACTGGAGCGCAAACAGGGACAGCTTTTGAGGGTAATGGCGAGGCTATCATAATCAATGGTGCCGCGACGGTGTCAATCAATAGTGGCACTTTTTCTGGCTGCTATGCATCGAATGGCGGTGCTATCAGCATTGAGGACGAAGGCGCTTCTCTTTCGTTGTTTACTTTTGATTTCACGTCCAACGAGACCGATGGCAGTGGCGGCGCATTATTTATGAATGCTGGTGCGCTCAACCTTGGCGTTGGGTATTTCAGGGGCAATAGTTCGGTCGGCGTGGATGGTCTCGGCGGCGCAATATATGCATCTGGTACTTCCACCACGCTCAGCATCAGTCGCACAGATTTCCAAGGAAACCAGGCTTCGTTTGGCGGTGCGCTTTATCTGGACGGAATCTACAGCTGCGAAATCATTGATTCCAGATTTTTTACAGGCGCGGATAGCATCTATGTCAATGGAGCCAGTTCAGTTGTTTTCAGTGGCGAGAACACAATAAGCGCCAGTGTCATGGTGGTAGGTGGAACTGCAAGTGTCGCTGACAATGCGAAGCTGATTTTCGGCAATACTGGGGCGATTTCATTTGATGGAGTACTCGGCGCAAACAACACCATTGAACTGAACAATGGTGACATGGTGACTCTAACCAATGGCGTGCAGAACGATACCGCCATCATTGTCAATTCAGGAAGCGACTATACTCTAGTCGGTGACTCTGTTAATGTCTTGAAGGCAAGTGGGTTGACTGCAGATACAGAGGTCACCTACAAGGGTGTTGATGACAGCATTGCCAACCATGAAGGTCTTTCATTCAACGCAACTGATAGCATCCTGAGTGCAGCAGTCACATTCTATGGCTGTGTGGCTTCACAAAGTGTGCAAGGGGTTGGCTTTGCTGAACCGGAAACCGTTTACAGCGAGTCATTTGATGAGGTCGTAGCGGGTGGCGCTAAAGAGATTGTCGGCGATCAGGGCGACGAGTACGGCGCGACACCTATTGATCCAGGAAAGTACATCATCAACGGCGATATCTTCGCAGCGGACAATTGGTTCAGCATGAGCAATCTGACCTATGGCGGACATATTTACGGCGGTGACAAGGTTGAAATCGCGCCAGAGGAGGCGAATCCATGCAGTCTGACTCTGGACAACATTGCTCTTTCGTCAACAAAGGTTCTCAAGGTCACTGGCGAAGGAAGCATCAGTTCTGCTACTGAAGTCACCAGCGGCGGCAGCGAACTTCAAATCGGTTTCGTCGGCACGAAGAAGGCCGGAACTGTCTATGGCGGCGCCGAAATTCTCAGCACCGGAATCACTTATAACGCTGGTGCAATCAGCACTACCGTCAATGGCGGCTATTTCGGAAAGATTGTCGGCAATGGCAGTACTGGCAACTATGGCGGAATCATCAACCAGGGCGCTTCCACGCTGACCATCAACGGCGGTGTCTTCTATGGCCGTGTCTATGCAGGCGGCTATGCGATGTCGGACGCTGCCAACGAAGATGCCAATATGGCTACTTCCGAGATTGTTGGAAGAGTTGATTTGTATATCAACGGCGGTACCTTCAAGGATTATGTCTACGGCGGTTCCTGCGCTCAGTATGACTATCTGGCCGACAACAATACGCATATAGAAGGCAATGTGACTGTAATCATTGACTGCAGCGAAAACAAGGTGAAGTTCAATACGGCGGTCTTTGCAGGCAGCCAGAGCGAAGGAAAGATTTCCGGCAACACGAAAGTCGTCTTCAGTGGTAGCGGCGAGAATCTGGATTTCAGCGGATGCACGGATGGCATCGGCCGCATCTACGGTGGCAGCCAGAACGAGAGGGACTACGCAAGTGCCTCGCACGATGACTACTTGAAATGCGTCAGTGGCGATCGTTCGCTGGAATTCAATGGCTTCAGCGGAACCATTCACGCCGACTTCTTCAATTTCGACACGGTGACATTCTCCGGTTCTTCTGTCACTTTGGATACCTATACGGATCTGCATCTTGTCGATACATGGAACTTTGATCTTTCCGGCAATATGGTCAATCTGAACTGGACCGCGACTGATGCCGAAAACAACTTTGCAGGAGATACCATCAATCTCAAGGGGTGGGATGGTGCAAGCACATGCACGTTCATGACGGGTTCTGACGCGGCGCTCGATGGCTTCGACAAGGCAACAGTCAAGGTCTATAATGGCTCTGGTGCTCTCGTGACCTCTGGTTACAACGTGAGCAGGGTCAACAACACTCTGCAGATTGCAGTGGCATAGAATTCAAGGATTTGCAGAAGGATGCGCGTGTGATTGAGACTGTGGTTCCTTCTGATGCACAAGGAGATTTTACAATGAATAGCAATTTGATCTATGTGGTTCCCGAACTTCTGGAACTCGACGTGCCAGGAGGAGTGTTCGCAGGCGAAAGCGGAAGAAATAACGATTTGCTCCCGCTAAATAAGAAATGGGAAGCATACGATGATGCTGAGGACGAGGATATTCCAGAAGATGCGGATGCGGAGGACATTCCGTAAAGAGCGACTGGGAACATTTGAATCTTTTAGGCGTGGTCTTTGGTGATCACGCCTTTTTTTTTATGCTAAATTATCTGAAAAGCAGAAAAATCAAGAAAAAGAGAGGATTCAGCCAATGGCGGTGATTGTTCAAAATGTTTGGCTATATCATTACGACGAGAATGGCAAAAGGAATGTAGGCTTCCATGTCTCGCTGTCGGGATATGAACTGGCCTATAAGGAAGAGGGGCCATTCCCAAATTACTATAGGATATGGGCGCAGGAGGGCGGCAGCGTTTCCGATATCACAATCGGGCCTGGCGGCGAAATGACAATCGATGCAGGGGCGCAGTGCAGCGATGTGACCGTTCTGTCGGCTGTCGGCAATATCCAAAGCCCGCTGTTGGAGATCTCGGGCATCGCTGAAAATGTCGTTGCAAGTAGCATTGTCCGTGTTGAAGCCGGTGGTGTTCTCAATGGTGTGACGGTGCTTGAAGGCGGCAAGACGAATGCCTACAATGGCAGTGCGATCACAAATGGCGAGATTTGCAAGGGCGGCAATCTTACATTGTTTCTGGCCAGTGTCGGACAGAATATCACGGTGGCGTCGGGAGGCTATCTTGGTGTGCAGTACGACAGCACGGTTGTCAATGTGACAGTGAATGCCGAAGGCACCGTAAGCACGTTGTATGAGTCAACGATAGATACGATGACTGTAGCCAAAGGTGCCAATTGCCGCTTGGGGGACAAGACTAAATTGAAGGGGACAATCGCATTGGCTGAGGCACCTGTGCTTTTGGGCGAAGTGGATGCCAGCGGCGCAGAGGTGGTCTTTGCCCTTCAGACTCGAACCACTGAAGATGGAGCGATCATATCCGATTGGGAAAAATGCGCATTCGGCGCTGTTTCGATTTCCCTTTCGTCCAGTCAGGAATACGGTTTGTATAAATTGGCTGGAAATGCCGCAGCATACGATTTTTCCGCAGAACTTTACGTCGCCGACGAGAAGCTCGGCGAGCTGACGACGTCCAACGCGTTAGGGCAGGGCGACGATGTCTATTACATGGGCTATGCTGCCGACTGGTCGTTGGCGTTTGTCAAGGACGAATGTTCATACGTTCTGTTGTCACTGGATGAATCTCTAGGCAATTATACAGTGTCAAAGACTTTCGCCAAAGAGCTCTCCGTTTATGTGGATAAGAACGCAACTCTTTTGGTGGCAGGAAGAAAGGCATCAGAAAAAGAGTGGGGCGACGATGTCTATTGCGATGTCAATGAAATCAAGGCGGGCAGTCAGCTTGTCCAGACGGTCGACGATCGCGTGGCAGACGTAATCCTTCCAGTGGCATCAGGAGTATGGGATTTCTCTTTCTGTGCATTCAATGCGGAGATTGGAGAATATCGCGGCATGGCGGGAAAGAATCGTTACGACGATGTGGTATGGAGCGGCAGCGACGCCGCGCTTGTGATGCTCACGGATTCCGATGACGCACTTTTCGCCGACGATATATTCACTGATATGCCAAACGACGTCAATGAAACCGATGCCCGTCTGAAGGCAATTACCGAAATTCGTGCTGGTGCAGGAGATGATCTGATCGATCTCTCGATGGAGCACGCCGATGATGCCAACCAAAATGTCATTTTGCGCGGCGGCGATGGTAATGATATCCTTTGGGGGGGCAATGACGGCGCGAGACTGCTCGGCGATTCTGGAAACGATGAACTGGTGGGAGGCGCAGGAAACGACCTTCTGGCGGGAGGGGCCGGCGATGATTTGCTGATTGGGCTTGGCGGGCAGAACATCTATGCTTTCGGTCATGCCTCTGGATGCGATGTCGTCGAATTGAACCCAGAAGAAGATTTCGTATTCTGGTTCGACGATGGCATCAATCCTTCCATTATATATAATTATGATAAAGGGACCGCGATGATCGCTCTTGATGACGGTTCATCAATTTCCGTGATGGGACTGACAGCAGACAATCTTTCCGAAAAGATGCTCTTCGGAAAGGCAGATGGAGCGATGTTCGCTGGTTGCAACTATGATTACTTGAAGGAACTGGGCGTTTTCGATGCGGATTCGTCCGCGCGATGTTTCAACACTCTCGCAGGGAAGTGAAATAGCCGCCGATTCAAGAACCAATGTGCGGCAAAGCTGCTGGAAGTCGCTTTTGTCGCTTGGAGAATGAAAAAAACTGTCGCGAATTGGCGTAAGTCATTTGCAATCTCTTGACAACGTATTACATTAAGCGACCGTTTTTGTTGGCAGGCCGGATGTGCCCTTGTGGGAACATTCGTGTAACATGAGAAAAGTGACATTTTCTGGGAGAGGTCCTGCCACTGCTTACCAGAGGATGTCCGATAGGAACAAACACGATGGCAAAAAAAGTCACGGGTGTAGTTCGACTGCAGATTCCCGCAGGCGCCGCCAATCCCGCACCTCCAGTAGGTCCGGCATTGGGTCAGGCAGGCGTGAACATCATGTCGTTCTGCAAGCAGTTCAATGCTGCAACCCAGAGTCAGGCCGGGTTGGTGATTCCTGTGGTGATCACGGTCTATCAGGATCGTTCTTTCACCTTCATCACCAAGTCTCCGCCCGCCGCTGTGCTGCTGAAAAAGGCAGCTGGTATCTCGGCTGGCGCGAAGACACCGGGTTCGGAGAAGGTCGGCAAAGTCACACGCAAGGACCTCGAGGCGATTGCGGAGACTAAGAAGGCAGACCTCAATTCTCGTAGTGTGGATGCGGCAGTGAAAGTCATTGCCGGAACAGCTCGCAGCATGGGCATCGAGGTGGTAGAATGAAGCAGAGAAGCAAACTCTATCGTTCTCGCTGCGCCAATCTGGACCGCAGCAAGAATTATGCCTTCGCAGATGGCGTGAATCTTCTGAAGTCCATGCCGACTGCGAAGTTTGACGAAACTGTCGAAATGGCGTTCGTGCTCGGTATCGACCCACGCCAGAGCGATCAGATCGTCCGTGGCGCTGTGGTTCTCCCACGCGGCACTGGTAAGACTCAGAAGGTCGTGGTCATCGCTGACGGCGAAGCCGCCGGAGCCGCTACGGCAGCAGGCGCAGACGAAGTCGGCTACCAGGAACTCCTGCAGAAGATCAAGGGCGGATGGCTGGATTTCGATATCCTTATCGCCACTCCCGCCGCGATGAAGGACGTGCGTACTTTGGGTCGTGTCCTGGGTCCCCGCGGACTCATGCCTAACCCGAAGACTGGTACCGTCACTGATGATACTGCCACCGCAGTTCAGCAGGCAAAGGCAGGTCGTGTCGAATACCGCTGCGACAAAGCGGGATGCGTCATGATGCCCGTCGGTAAGCTGTCCTTCGATGCTGAGGCTCTTCTGGATAACATCAACACTGCGTTCAGCACAATTCTCAAGGCCCGTCCTGTCGCCGTCAAGGGACAGTACATGAAGGCAGCCACTCTGTGCTCCACCATGGGCCCTGGCATTCCGCTGGACATCAATGTTAAGTTGAAGGAGAAATAAGCGATGAGATCAGAAAAAATCCAAATGTTGGAAGTGGTGAAAGGGCTTATGGAAAACAAGCCTGTTTTCATCATGGGCTTCAACGATCTGACCGTCGCTGAATTCAGCGAATTCCGCGCCAAGTTGGCTGGCATCGGTGCCGAAGTTCACGTTGTGAAGAACACGCTGATCTGCAAGGCCGCCGAAGTTCTGGGCTATGACGATTTGGCAAAACAGAACCTGAGCTTGGCCAGCGCAGTCGTCAGCGGAAGCAACGACGCCCTTGCAATGGCGAAAGCGATCAAGGAACTGTCCAAGACTGCAATTGGCGAGGACAAGAAGTCCAAAGTCTGCTTCAAGGCTGGTTATCTCGAGGGCAAACTGCAGAGCGCAGAGGATTGCAATATCCTCGCCGATCTGCCGCCTCGCGAGGTCCTGCTTGGACAGCTGTTGGGTCTGCTGCAGGCTCCTGCCGGCCAGCTGGCCCGCCTCATCAATGCTTACTTAGAGAAAAAAGAGCAAGCCGCCTAAAACAAAGGAAACAACAACCATGGCTGACGAGAAGATTGAATTGACTGCCGAGATGGAGCAGTTTGTGAGTTACATCGAGGGTCTGACCATCCAGGACCTGAGCAAGCTGGTTAAGGCTCTGGAAGAGCGTCTTGGCGTTAGCGCCGCTGCACCTGTTGCAGTCGCCGCTGCTGGCCCCGCCGCCCCCGCTGCCGAAGAGAAGACTGAGTTCGACGTCATCCTCGCGGATGCCGGCGCTTCCAAGATCCCCGTGATCAAGGTTGTCCGTGCTCTGACCGGTCTTGGTCTGAAGGAAGCAAAGGATCTGGTTGATGGCGCTCCGAAACCCATCAAGACCGCCGTTGCTAAGGAAGAGGCTGAAAAGATCAAGGCTGATCTTGAAGCCGCTGGCGCAAAGGTCGAGATCAAATAATCTGACCGCGGCCGCATAGTCGGCCGTCCGTTAAAATAGTGCCGCAGGAGTGGAGAAATTCACGCCTGCGGCGCTTTTGCGCCTTGTAATCTGTCGCAGGCGAAGCCCTTGAAAGGGGCATTTTCATGGTGGATTACATGGAGCGAAAAAAGGGTGAATTGCAGTTGCGGAAGAGCAATTCGTCCTTGGGAATCCAAAACTCCCGAAAGTGCTTTTCGTTTTTCGTGACGAAAAGTGCTATTCCGTAAAAATTTCATTTGATCTGGCCGTTTCAGGATGTCTGACGGGTGATGAGACTAAATAGATCACTCGTATTTATTTAACCGAAACAGGAGCCGGAGTTTATTTAGGGGACGCACATTGTCGCTGTTCCCTTTTTACGCATTTTTTGTTTGATAGAAAATCCATCTCTTTTTAACAAAGGAGCAAAATGAAAGGCGAGCGCATTAATTTTGGCCGTCTGAAGGAAGTTCTGCCGATTCCGGATCTGATCAGCCTCCAGACTAAGTCATACGCGGATTTCCTCCAGAAGGATGTTGCACCGGAAAAGCGTGAGAACAAGGGCCTCCAGATGGTTCTGGCAGACACTTTCCCGCCATCTTCCCCTGAAAACAAGAATGCCTGCGGCATCGAGTTCGTGAAATACGACATCAGAGAGAACGACAACGATCTCTCCGAACTTCTGAAGAGCGGCGGCACCTACCAGGGCGAGTTGTTCGTCACATTCCGCATGAAGGGCGCCAGCGCCAAGAACGTCGTTTCAGAAGACATCCGCATGGGACATCTCCCGCTGATGACTCCCAGTGGCTCCTTCATCATCAACGGCAGCGAGCGCGTCATTGTCAGCCAGCTGCATCGTTCGCCTGGCGTGTGCTTCGAGACCAATCGCCATCCTAGCGGCAAGCAGATCTACAGCTACAAGATTCTGCCCGATCACGGATCATGGCTGGAAGTCCAGTTCGACATCAAGGATATGATGTACATCTATCTGGACCGCAAGCGCCGTCGCCGCAAGTTCCTTGTGTCCGTCTTCCTGCGTGCGTTCGGTTACAACAGCAACCGCGAGATTCTTGACGCAGTCTATGGCGTCAAGGAGCTGAATGTCGCCGCCATCAAGAAGGAGCAGGAACCCTCCCACTATACGACGGTTGAAGACGTCGTCGATCCGAAGGACAAGGATCTCGTGCTGGTCAATGCGCTTGAACCCCTCAATCCCAGCGTGCTCGACGTGCTGGCTTCCGCTGGCATCAAGAAGCTTTCCGTCATCGATACCAACGAACTGGGCGACTATTTCATCAAGTGCCTGCAGAGTGACGACACGATCACTTGCGAGGACGCGCAGAAGGAAATCTACAAGCGCATGCGCCCAAGCGATCCAGCCAACGCGCAGAATGCCAAGGCGCTCTTCGAGAAGATGTTCCAGGACGACCGCCGCTATGATCTCGGTCTGGTTGGACGCTACAAGCTCAATCAGCTTCTCAATATCACCGAAGCGCAGGTTGCGAGCAACGTTTGCATCCAGACCAAATGGGATATCGCCTCTGCAACTCGTGAACTGATGAGACTCTACAAGAACAATGGCCGTCAGGATGACATCGACCACCTCTCGCGTCGTCGCATCCGCACCATCGGAGAACTGCTGATGAACCAGTGCCGCGTAGGTCTGAACCGCGTTGCCAACGTTGCGCGCGACCGCATGACCAACAAGGGCCGTGGCGAGGGCGAAGTGGTCAAGATCAGCAGCCTGATCAACGTCAAGGCGTTCGAAAATGTCGTCATCGACTTCTTCCAGCACAATCAGCTCTCGCAGTTCATGGATCAGACGAACTGCCTCTCCGAACTGACCAACAAGCGCCGTCTGTCCGCACTTGGCCCTGGCGGTCTTACCCGTGATCGCGCTGGCGCCGAAGTCCGTGACGTCCATGCTTCTCACTACGGACGTATCTGCCCCATCGAGACTCCTGAAGGCCCGAACATCGGACTTATCTCCAGTCTGGCGCTTTACGCCCAGCTGGATGATTTCGGCTTCATCTGCACGCCATATTGCCGTGTCAAGGACGGAAAGGTCGTGACCAAGAAGAACGGCGAGGCTGAAATCGTCTACATGAAGGCCGACGAAGAAGAGCAGCACATCATCGCGCAGGCCAACGCGCCTCGCAATGACAAAGGCGAGTTCCTGAATGAATACGTTCTCGGCCGCAAGGGCGGTGAAGCAGGCGAGTTCCCTGCGAAGGAAGTCGAATACATCGACGTTTCGCCAAAGCAGATGATTTCCGCCGCTGCGTCCGTCATTACCTTCCTTGAACACGATGACGCAAACCGTGCGCTGATGGGTTGCAACATGCAGCGTCAGGCAGTGCCGCTCATGAAGCCAGAGGCTCCGCTCGTCGGCACAGGAATGGAAGGCGTCATCGCGCGCTATTCACACGCTATTCAGGTTGCCACGCGTCCTGGTGTCGTCGCATGGGCTGACGGTTTCAAGGTGATCGTGACTCCCGACGGCCAGTTCCCGAAGGGCAAGGCGGCAGAGGATTACACGCAGAATCTGGATACCGATGAAATTCAGGTTTACATGCTCTACAAGTTCCTCCGCTCCAACGCTTGCACGCTGGTCAACCAGCGTCCGATCGTCGTCGCTGGCCAGAAGGTCGAGAAAGACCAGCCGCTGGCTGACGGCGCATGCACCGACGGCGGCGAACTGGCGCTTGGACGCAATGTCCTCGTAGCCTTCATGTCATGGCGCGGATACAACTACGAAGATGCTATCATCATCAGTGAAAAACTGGTTCAGGATGACGTCTACACCTCCGTTCACATCAACCTTCAGGAAATCGAGGCGCGTGCAACCAAGCAGTCCGCGCAGCCTGAAGAAATCACGCGCGACATCCCGAACGTCTCTCAGGAGTCTCTGAGCAATCTCGACACCGAGGGTGTCATCCGCATGGGTGCCGTCGTCAAGCCTGGCGATGTTCTTGTCGGCAAGGTCTCTCCCAAGCAGGAGACGGATCTGGCTCCCGAAGAGCGTCTGCTGAAGGCCATCTTCGGTGAGAAGTCCACTGACGTCAAGGACAGCAGCCTCAAGGCCGAGCCTGGCAACGACGGTGTTGTCATGGATCTGCGTCTGAAGCGCAACCAGGACCCCAGCAAGGTCAAGATGAATGCCGCCGAATTGAAGGCGAGCCAGAACGAGACACGCAAGAAGTACAAGGACAAGTACAACGCCATCATCGAAGAGCTTGTCAAAGATCTCAGCGACATGTATCTTGGCGCGAAACTTCCTGTGGAAATTCGCGCGCAGGGTGTTGATGGCGAGCCTGACGAAGTGATCGTGAAGGCCGAGCAGAAGATCACGAAGCAGATGCTCAACAATCTGGCTCACAGCTACGAGCGCTTCCAGATGCACGACTGCGAAGAGAAGACCAGAATCGAAGAGATCTTCAAGGGCTATCGTTCAAAGCTTCGCGAAAACGAGCGCTGCTGCGAAGAGGCAGTCGAACTCCTCCGACAGAACGAAGGCGCGGAGCCTGGCAAGATCACAAATGTCAAGGTCTATATTGCCAGCAAGCGCCGCCTCTCCATCGGTGACAAGATGGCTGGACGTCACGGAAACAAGGGTATTGTCTCCAAGATCGTTCCCGTCGCCGATCTGCCCTTCATGGCGGATGGCACGCCAGTCGAAATCGTTCTGAACCCCATGGGCGTTCCTTCCCGAATGAACATCGGACAGGTTTTCGAAACTCACGCTGGCTATGCGGCGAAGGTTCTTGGAATCACCGTCGCGACGCCCGCCTTCGATGGTATGCCTGAAGAGCGCATGTTTGATCTTCTCGAACGCGCGCGTCTGGTCAAGATCGCAGAGGCCGCCGGCGTCAAGGCAGGCGACAGCGTCATGGAAGCCCTCCGCGAAGTGGAAGGCAAGAACGTCGAGGACGCCAAACTTGAACTGCGCAAACTCATCAGCGAGGCAGGCTGGAGCGTCGGCGAGAGAGATGATGTGGCATGCACCGGCGGCAGAGTCGTCGACAATTACGGCATCGACCGCACCGACGATTTCGTTGACATCGACGGCAAGATCCGCCTCTACGACGGACGCACAGGCGATGCATTCGAACAGCGCGTCATGGTCGGTCAGATATACATGCTGAAACTCGACCATCTTGTGGTCAACAAGATTCACGCGCGTTCCACTGGACCATACTCGCTGGTTACGCAGCAGCCTCTGGGCGGCAAGGCTCAAGGCGGTGGTCAGCGTTTCGGTGAAATGGAAGTGTGGGCACTCGAGGCATACGGCGCGGCATATACTCTGCAGGAAATGCTTACCGTCAAGTCCGACGATCTGACAGGACGTACAAAGATCTACGACTCCATCATGAAGGGCAACAATGAACTTGAAGCGGGCATCCCCGAATCCTTCAACGTTCTGCAGCGTGAATTGATGAGCCTCTGCCTTGACATCCGCATCAACAAGCCAAATTCCGACATGGCATAGTGGTCGGCCGACCGTCTGAGCAAGTGGACGGAGCGGATGATTCTCCCTCCGTCCGAAACAACACTTTTTTGAGGAAAAGACAGTGAAAAATCAGAATACAAATAACGGTTCCGCCGCCACGACTCTGAAAGCACTCAGTGATTCCAGCAACGTTTCCATCGGTGTTGCATCTCCTGATGTCATCAGAAGTTGGAGCAAAGGCGAGGTCAAGAGCCCCGAAACAATCAACTACCGCACTCTCAAGGCCGAGAAGAGCGGTCTCTTCTGCGAACGCATTTTCGGACCAACTAAGGACTACGAGTGCGCATGCGGAAAATACAAGCGCCAGAAGTACGACGGCGTCATCTGCGACCGCTGCGGCGTCGAAGTGACCAGAGCTCGCGTCCGCCGCGAACGCATGGGACACATCGAACTCGAGTGCCCTGTCACCCATGTCTGGTTCTACAAGTGCGCGCCTTCCCGTCTCGGTCTCCTTCTCGAAATCCCCCAGAAGGATCTTGACAAGGTTCTCTACTACGAAAATTACATCGTTACCGATCCAGGCGACACGCCTTTGAAGCTGAAGCAGACTCTTACCAACGAAGAATATGCTGAAAACGTTGCCAACTACGGCGACGAGTTCAAGGCAAGCATGGGCGCCGAGGCGATTGAAATTCTGCTCAAGAACATTGGTCTGGACACGCTCAACAGCGAATTGAAGGACATTCCGAAGCGCATTGAGGAGCTCTCGCAGAGAATCAAGAAGAGCGGTAAGTCTAAGAAGGCCGTGGACGCAGAGGCTTCTGAGGCCATGGAGTTCGACAAGCAGACACTTGCCGATGAAAAGCGCGAGCTTGAAGAAAGACTCAAGACTCTCATCGAACGCAAGAGAATTGTCGATACAGGCAAGGACAATGAGCGCATGAAGGCGCTTCTCGAGACCGAGTTGGATGTCCTCCGCAGTCAGGTCAGCAAGACGAACAGCCAGCAGATTCGCAAGCAGAAGGTGAAGCGCATCAGACTCATCGAGGGATTCGTCAGAAACAACATGGATCCCACCTGGATGATTCTGAAGGTCCTGCCCGTCATTCCGCCGGATCTGCGTCCTCTCGTGCCGCTCGACGGCGGTCGTTTCGCGACCAGCGATCTGAACGATCTCTATCGCCGCGTCCTCAACCGCAATGCGCGACTCCACAAATTCTACGAGTCCAACTGCCCTGACGTCATCACGCGCAACGAAAAGCGCATGCTTCAGGAAGCTGTCGACGCTCTGATGGACAACGGTCGTCATGGTCGTCCGATCACAGGCACTGGCAACCGCCCGCTGAAGTCGCTGACCGATATGCTGAAGGGTAAGCAGGGACGCTTCCGTCAGAATCTGCTTGGTAAGCGTGTCGACTACTCTGGCCGTTCGGTCATCGTCGTCGGTCCCGAACTGAACATCAACCAGTGCGGTCTGCCTAAGGAAATGGCGCTCCGCCTCTTCGAGCCCTTCATCGTCCGCAGCCTCCGCCAGTCCGGACAGGTTCATACCACCCGCAATGCGAAGAAGTGGATTGAAGAGCGCAGAAAGGAAGTCTGGGATGTTCTCGACAATGTCGTTTCCGGACATCCGATTCTGCTGAACCGTGCGCCTACGCTGCACAGAATCTCCATTCAGGCGTTCGATCCCGTCTTGATCGATGGTCAGGCAATCCGTCTGCATCCTCTCGTCTGCGCGGCATTCAACGCCGACTTCGATGGCGACCAGATGGCTGTCCACGTGCCTCTTTCCAACGAGGCGCAGCTCGAGGCGAAGTTGATCATGCTCTCCCCGAACAACATTTTCTCCCCCGCAGACGGACGTCCGCTGGCTCTGCCTTCTCAGGATATGGGTGGGGGCGTCTACTATCTGTGCTACGAGGACGAAAATCTCAAGAACGCGTTCTTGGACAAAAACGCCTACGAACAGCCGCACTACGATACGTACGAAGAGGTTCTTCAGGCAATGGAGGCCCACCGTCTGGCGAACGAGAACAATCGCAATTCAAGAGAGCCGATCAACGTTGGTCTCGGAATCCACGATTTCTTCTACTTCAAGAATCCCTACTATAGGGATGCCGCCGAAACCGCGCGCATTGCAGCGCTGACAGGCGCCGAGAAGGAGAAGCAGGATATCGAAGATCGCAAGATGGTCTGGGGCAACCGCAAGGAGCGTTGGATCGCCACGACTCCCGGCCGTATGATCTACCACGAAATCTGGCCTGAAGTGCTCGGTTTCTGGAACAAGAAGGCTGTCAAGAAGGACATCCAGAACATGATCAAGCAGTGCCACGAAGTCTGCGGACACGAAGAACTGCTGCCATTGCTCGACCGTCTTAAGAATCTTGGTTACGCATGGGCAACGCGTTCCGGTTTCTCCATCGCAATCGCGGACATGCTGATTCCTGCCGAAAAGGGCGAATACATCAAACAGGCTGAAGCCGATGTCGCCGCCGCGCGTCAGGAGCAGGAAAAAGGCTCCATCGACGAATCCGTCCGCAGCCAGAAGTGCATCGACATCTGGACAAAGGTCCGTGACAACCTCAAGGGCGCTTTGCAGAAGACTCTGAAGGCGAATGCAGGCCACGCAGGAATCAATTCCGTCTGGGCCATGCTTGAGTCCGGAGCTCGTGGTAACGCTGACCAGGTCAACCAGGTCGGCGGTATGCGTGGTCTGATGTCCAACACCACTGGTGACGTCGTTGAAACGCCAATTATCCACAACTTCCGCGAAGGTCTGACGGGATTGGAATACTTCAACTCCACTCACGGTTCCAGAAAGGGTATGGCCGATACCGCGCTCAAGACTGCAGACGCAGGTTACATGACTCGTCGTCTTGTCGATGTCGCGCACGATGTCATCTGCACGCAGGAAGACTGCGGCACCGCATCCGGCATCTGGATTTCCGCTCTCAAGGACGGCAATAAGGAAACCAAATCTCTGACCGACCGTATCGTCGGACGTTTCTCCGCCGACGACATCTACGACAGCATGGGCAATCTGATTGTCGCCGCGGGCGAAGAGATCACGCCATACATTGCTTCGAAGATCAAGGAAGCAGGTTACGAAAAGGTTCACATCCGCTCCGTGCTCACCTGCGCGGCAAGCCGCGGCGTCTGCGCGAAGTGCTACGGCCGCAACCTTGCCACAGGCGAACTTCCAATGGAAGGCGATGCGCTTGGCATCATTGCAGCACAGTCCATCGGTGAGCCTGGTACTCAGCTGACTCTGCGTACCTTCCACTCTGGTGGTACTGCATCGACCACCGCTTCCGAAAAGGAAATCAAGGTCAAGTGGGAGCAGGTTTCCAGCGAACTTCGCAGCAAGCTCGAAGATCTGGATGCGAAGGCAAAGGCATCTGGCTGGAGCGAAAAGAAGCTTAAGGACGAGAAGGCGAACCTTGAAGAAAAGGAGAACGTTGCGTTCCTCAGCTTCGATAATCTCGAGTGGATTCCCGGCAAGGATGAAAACAACAAGGCCGCCAAGATTGTCATCTCTCGTGATGGTCACATCCGCGCCAAGAATGCGACATTCTCGCGCGACAGCAAGAAGCCTGTCATGGGCGATGTCGATCTGGTTACATACGACATTCCGTATGGTGCCATCCTCCGCGTTGACAACGAGCAGCTTGTCAAGCCTGGCGACATCATCGCGAGCGTCGATCCTTTCACCACTCCTGTCATTGCACGTCAGGCTGGTAGGATCTTCTATGAGGACTTGCTTGATGGTCAGACAATGCGCAAGACCTTCAACAAGCAGTCCGGTAAGCACGAAATGGTCGTCATCCAGCATCCTGAAGACACCAATCCTGCTCTTGTGATCAAGGAGAAGAAAAAGGACGGAAAGGTTCTGGAAACTGAGTCGCTTTCTGAAGGCGCCCAGATTCTGGTCAACGACGGCGACAGAGTCGAGGCCGGTCAGTTCATTGCGAAGACCCCGAAGACTCAGGCGAAGACCTCCGATATCACCACTGGTCTGCCACGTGTCGCGGAGCTCTTCGAG
>JAKSPA010000069.1 GCA_024405235.1 Lentisphaeria bacterium | reverse complement strand
GACGACAGTTCAACCGTATCCTGTCCAGGCGTGCGAACGCTCCATGAGCTTATCGCGTCCTTCTTCTCAAAATCAAAGACGCTCTGTGCAGCCATTAATGCGAATGCAGCAAATATTGCAAGGATGGTTTTTCTGAGCATGGCCTAAATCATTATTAATTAGGAATCTCTGCGCGCGCACGCGCGCGAACTTTTGCGTTTTTTCCCGCGAATGGTATTCGCGGGCACAAGACAGGTTCTCTGGGAATTCTATAGATCAGTCCACCGGTTCGAAAGCAAAGAGCCGTGCAGCTTCGCCCGCACAACGTTCGGCCGTAAGAGTAACGCGAATCTCATCTGCCTGCATTGCATCGAAATGAATTAAGTTCAGCCGTTTGTAGTTGTCCTCTGTCTCGAAGACCGTCTTCCAGACGCCCTCTGAAAGCACTTCGACTTTGAAGGCTTTCGCAAGACTTGATGCAAGTTGATGCAAGTCATCGCCTTCGTCGCAACGCATTCTCTTGTCGTCTTCAAAATTGCTGTCCCACACGAGACGAACGCCACCGACAGCCGTCGTGCTCTTGAAGTTATAGCTGCAGTGCTCGCCCTGTCGCAGAAGAATCGAATGCGCATTCGGCTCCGTGGCAAACTCGCGATCCATTCCATCAGTCAGTCGCGCATCCGACGGCGTGCCATTCAATGCCGCAGCATTGTGCTTCAAAGATATGCCAGGAATGAACTGATCCTGCATGACAAGCAGCTGCTGGACTTCCTCAATATGCTTTTCGCCTACTTCGCGCGGCAGACATCCGTAGCGGATCGCAATTGCCGCTGCGGTTCCCGCCGCCTGTCCGAACATGGCGCAAGTCGCCATGACTCGCACTGAACTCAACGCAAGATGCGTTACGGAGACATTGCGTCCCGCGAACATCAGATTGGAAAC
Source organism: Lentisphaeria bacterium (assembly GCA_024405235.1). Lineage (GTDB taxonomy): Bacteria > Verrucomicrobiota > Lentisphaeria > Oligosphaerales > Oligosphaeraceae > UBA1724. The sequence goes on along the minus strand of JAKSPA010000069.1, from coordinate 6,622 downwards.
ATTCCTTGAATAGAAGCAGCGATACGGGACATGGTATCCAGGCTTGAGCCTCTGCGTGCGGTTCGGTTCGCCATCGTTGTAGATGGCTTCCGGATGATGGTCGTCCACGAGCCATGCGCCGTATGCAACCGCATCATCGAAAGTCCTGTAACTCACCGTATCATTCTGCGTGAGAACATAGTCGCCCACATAACGACGGCTTTCACGCTTGCCAGGCAGCGAACCAAGCCAATCCAGCGTCCAGCCATTGCCACGGCCATCGGGATGGTTCTTGATGTATTCCCAATAGCCAAGAGCAATTCTGGTGAGTTCCTTGTTGATTTCGCGCGCATCTTTGATAGTGTTGACGATGCCGCCGAATTCCAACCACCAGAAATTGTCGCCCGGTTTTGCAAGATCCTGTCGCGGAACGGTTTCGTCGGTGTAGTGATATGCCCATGCAGGCGCCTTGAAGGGGCGATTGCTTCCCGTCTTTCTCAACTGCATGATAATCGAACTGCCCATCGTGCGCGAATCGGCCTCTTCCATCGCCCATGGTTCGTTGAAGGCCTGTTTGTCTTCGCGTCCATGCACATATTCAGCGCCGCTGCTTGGCGCCAGAATGGAATCGCCGGAGCAGTCGATGAACAACTTGCCTCTGAATTCATAGACGATATAGTCGGTGAGTCCCCATGCAAGCACGGAAGTGATTTTATTGCCATCGCAGACAGTATCCAAAACAGTCGTATTGAAATAGCACTCCAGATTTGGCTCGTTTTCGAGGAAATCACGCATGACATGATCCCAAAGAGTGTATTTCAGCGTCGGATTGTAATAGTAGTTCGCAAGCTTGAGTTCTTCAAGCAGGCCGCCTTCTCTGAAATCCGGATCCTGCGAACCACATATCCACATGCGAATTTCACTGGAGGAATTTCCGCCTGGCATGGGACGATCCTGTATTAGGATGGTCTTCGCGCCATTGCGTGCAGAAGACACTGCCGCGCACATGCCAGCCAGACCGCCGCCTATGACGATGACATCGGCCTGAAGTGTCTTGTTGTCGTAATCCTGCTTGGTCATTTTCTTCTATCTCTTCTATCTGTCAAAATGCAACTGGAGCACGGCTTCCGGCGTAGAGAAAGCGCCTTATGCGCAACTTCAGTCCTGACTCACGACAAATGGATTGTCATTGAATCATTTGTTCTTGCGGCGCAGGAAAGTGCGTCCAAGAAGAATTTCGTGCGGAGCGGAGGAACCGCCGCCGCGGAAGTAAATCTGTCCGTCACGATGGAAATCCGTCGAGCCAAGAGAGACCAGACGATACTCGCTGGCCGTAAGCTGTTCGGCCGCAATAAGGAACTTAGTCAGGCTCTCCCAATTGGTACCGTAGTCGTAGACGCCAGCCATCGCAATCGTTCCCTTCGCGTCACTCTCCGCATCGGGCAGACGCATCTCAGCAAAGATCTCCCATTCGTCGGCATTTGCCAGAGCAGGCAAATCAATGCGAAGGAAGATGAAATCGTTGAAGAGCCTCAGACGCACCGTCTGATTGACTGGAGACTTGTAGTCCGGAATAGTCTTCAGATTCGATGGATATGAATCATAGCGTTCGAATGGAATGATTATCAGATCCTCTGAAGGCGTATCCGCCAATTCGACAGGAAGACCGACATGCTCTGCTTCAGGCGCCATATAGCCGTCCAGAAGCGCCACATGCCGCTCTGGCGTGTAATGTCCGTGGCGGGTCCAGAAACCATACCAACCAGGCGTGCGCGGAACGGAAGAAGCGCGTTCGACTATGCCATTGCGCAGCGCTGCGACCATTTCGGCAGCCTGTGGCTGTGCATTGTCCAGTTTGCACATCACGGTGTTCTCATGGCGCCAGAGACGCGTCCAGTCCTGGTTGAGCCTGACAAGCGCCACGCGCCGCGCGTATTCTGATTCGCGCGGCGTCACGCGTTCGGCCTCTTCGAGCAGCTTTTCGCCCTGGTCAAGAACATCCAGCGGCAACCAGTGGGAGGTATCCATCTGATAGCAGGTGATCATCGCGCTGGATTCGGCCGCTGTCTTCTCGTAGAGTCTGAACATAGCCAGAAGCGAGTCGCCTGCCTTGCCATAGTAGCCACGGAAGAAGTCTTCCGCAAAGGCATCGTCATCCATATCCGTATCCATCAACAGATGGGCATTCAGCGAACCACGGAAGATGCTTAGCCAGCTGAACTGGCCGCATTCCGCACAGTCTTCGCTATAGACATCCTTGATGCCGAGTTCCTTGAAAAGGCGGATATCCGCCGCCATGGTACGTGCGAACGGGTGGATATATCCCATGTTGGTAAAATTTGTAATGTAATGCCAGATATTGACATTCTGGCTGATGGCGCACCACCCTTTCAGCGCCTCGTAATATTGCGCGTTGTTCGGATGCGTCAGCGGATGCCCCGCGTCGGCCTCGATAAGACAGACTCTGATGTGGACATGTTCGGATGGGCGAACCGTCTTCGGCGGCATAAGAGTGAACTGATAGGCGAAGGTCTCGATGGCGATATCTGGATACTCGCGATTGACGATTTCCGCAACTTGATTGACGAATTGTATGTTCAAGTCGGTGCGGCTGCCGAGACGTTCGATTGCCTTCAGGCAGTTCGGGCACTCGCAGTAGTTCGTGTTGTCGTTCTGAGTCAGCCAGACCACATCGTACTGCTGATTCTTGCGGCGCAGAAGCTTCAGAATGTTCTCCGCGGCAACCTGAACGGTTTCAGGATTCGTCTGGCAGGGCTGGCCTTCGGAGGCCGACAGGCGCCGTCCGTCTCTTAATGCGAAATACTCTGGTTTGGAACCAGCGAAGGCCTCGTCGGCGCCATAGTATGTGGGATGGGACTTGAAAAAAGCCTCGTCTGGCACAAATCTTTCCGATGTATGACTGTTACGGCAGAGGACCTTGTCTATTTCCACGCCACCGAGATCGCCTGTGACGTTGCTGGCATTCTTTCCGAGACGTGCGTTGTAGTAGGCTACCGTTTTCGTGGCGCCTTTGTCACCGACGAACTGCGCGCCGTCCGACTGCCGTACCGCAAAAGACGGAACGAAACGATCAAACATTTCGGGAACAGCCAGTTCCGTGACAAGATGCGTGGTCTCTTCATTTACGCTCCACCAGCGGATATCGCAGTATTTTTCAAGGAAGCGATATACAGCATACAATGCGCCGCGCGTCGGATGCCCAGCAAAGACCGCCCTTCCGTCGGCCGTGACGCAAATCACGCTTTCGTCCAAAGCCATCTCCTCCGGCGAGAGTTTCGTAATTTCCTTTGCCATGTCACTCCATCCGACATAGATGGGCAAAGCATTGCCGGAGAATTCACGGACGCGATTGATTGGCAGATAACCGAGTCCTATGCACTCGCAATAGTGTTGAAGTTCCTTTGCCGCATTGAGTTCCGCTGACGTGGAATCATTTGGAATCACAATAGAATGCGTGACATTGCCACGCTTAAGAATCATGTCGCCGAACGCGATTCCGCACAGCAATAAAGCGAAAACTAAGATTGAACGTCCTCTATTCATCGTTTTTCAATCGGAATGTATTGCTCTACTGATAAATTCTCACGTAATCGACCACAAATTCAACTTTTTGCAGATTCGGATCCACACCATCGAAGACAGAACCGCCTATCGCCAGATTCAATTTGAAATACTGCGGATTCTCAAGATCCCACGGCTTGCTTTTGTCCGAACGCAGAACTTCGAATGTCTTGACATTGTCCAGATAGAAAACACATTTGTCTTCGTCCCAAACAGCACTTGCCACATGGAATGCATCGACGATGTCTCCATCAAGACACTGCGAATGCTCATTTGGCTGGATGTGCTGCAGAGTCTTCTGATCGCGCATGTGGACCGTCGTCACGTAGCCTACGTTCGGCTTGCCGAAATACTCCATGATGTCTATTTCGCCGCCTTCGGGCCAGCCGAGCTTCCTGCATTCGCCAAGCATCCATGCGGCAGGCCAGACGCCCTTTCCGCTGTGCACCATGAAACGGACGTCGACTCGCGTGCCATACTGCCACGCATCAAACGTATTGAGATTGCCAGAGGTAAAAACGCCCTTCTGACGCATCTTGCGCCAATCCTTCGTCTCGTTTGGATCAAAGAAGCGGTTCGGACAGTCCTCACGAATGGCAGTGATGATCAGCTTGCCATCTTCTATGCGAAGATTTTCCTTGCGATGAGTCAAATAGTACTGCTCTTCCCTGTTCCGCAGAAAGCCCTCTTCCTCCCACCATTTGGAATAGTCGGGATAGCCATCCTCCGTGTCGTCGAACTCTTCAGACCAGACAAGAGTCCAATTGTGCGGTAGTGTCTCGCGCTCAACAAGAAGCGTCTTTACGCACAGCTTCGTGTCAGGCGCTGTGGCCTCAATGGAAATGTCATGACTGCCAGCGGAAAGCCTCACGCGGGAGGACAATTTCACTCTGCAGAACTGGTCTGCGCGATTGCGGGCGCGAGGAATCCGCATGGACGGCACCGACGCGCCATCGACAGTCACCTTCACAGGTTCGTTGCTGCCAAGATTGTTTGCGACAAGATACAAATTGTAGTCGCCGTTCTCGAATACACTGAACGTCGCCTTCCACGGCGATTCGCCTTTAAATTCTGTCACAGCCTCATATTCTTTGGGACCATACTGCGCCGCTTCCAATACCGCTCCGACGCAGAAAATATAGAATAATGCCAGAAAAATTCGTCTACTCATTTTTGATTCTGTTTGATTCGACATGCGCGATTTTCTGACAAACGCCCTTTTATTTAGATCCAAAAGACACTGTAAACGAAAGATTCGGACTTGTGTGATGTCCCGCACGCATGGAGAAGGTCTCTCCACGCGGCGGGAGCGATGCGATCAACGATTAGTCAACATCGACTCTGGGATCGAAGACGGACTGCTTCGGATTGTCGCCGTTCATCCAGAAGGTGCTCTTCTCTTCGCTGGCGTGGCCATCTGCGAAGAGGATGCAGGAGCCCTTGCTGTGGTTGCCGATACGATCGGCCTTCTGGCTGACGTAGTTGCCTGTACCGTTCGTGTTGTAGTAGGGACGGAAGTAGATCGGATTGGCATTGTAGTCACCGACGTATGCGATGCACATCAGCACGATTTTTCCGCTGGGGTTCTTGAGAGAAGAACGGATGCGGGAACCAGTGTTGTAGCCTGCGAAGTGGACAAGACCATTCCAGTAGAAGCCGTTCAATGTGCTGCTGAGCTGGCCGGCAGGCGTGGTTCCTGTCAGAGCGTTGCACTCGAAGATCTTGTTGTGGATGTTCGAGGAGGACGTCGTGTCGAAGTTGCCGCCGAACATCTCGTTCGCCAGTTTCTGGACGATGTTGTCGGGATCGGTGGTGGGATTGGAGGAGCTGTTCTGGCTGACAATGCCTTTTGCGTCGAAGGGATAGTTGCCCTGGTTGTCGGACGCGTATGTGGCGTATGCCAGACCGAGCTGCTTCTTCGCGCTCAGACAGGTGATGTCGCGGGCCTTCTTGCGCGCCTTGGACAGCGCTGGAAGAAGCATGGAGGCGAGAATTGCGATAATCGCGATGACGACAAGCAACTCAATTAGAGTAAATGATTTACGCATGGTTATTTATCTCCTTGTGCTTTTTATTAGATGTCCTGAGCAGGATCGAAGAGTGCCTGTTTCACAGATTCGCCGTCCATCCAGAAATTCATGGACTCTGTTGCCGCATGACCATCGCCAAAGAGGATACCGCAACCATTGGTGTGGTTGCCGGCGCGAGTGCGGTTGAAGCTTCCCCAGTTAACAGGCGTCGTGCCAGAGTAGTTTGGACGATAGAAAATATTCTTATCCATCGGATCTTCCCAAGGCAGGCACATCAAGATGATGCGGTTGCTCAGATTGCTCACGGAATCCAGCTTGCGCGGGTTGCAGCCAGTCGACTGGGTGCAATGGATCAGACCGTTCATGAAAACGCCGCAGACGCAGAAATAGACGTTCTTGTATGCGGCAACATCTTCATAGGGGAAGCGCTTTGCAGTCATGTTCGGGCACTCCCACTGCGGGCGGCGCATCTTTCCGTCATCGAAATCGCCCATGTATTTGGTCATGATGGCGATGATGCTCTGACCATAGTTGGTGTAGGCATAGCCGTTGTTGGCTTCGAAAGCGGAAATCGGCATGTAGCCGTCGTTGTCGTCCATGTACATGATGTACTCAAGACCGAGCTGTTTTCTGTTGTTGATGCAGCTGATGTCTTTTGCCTTGTGCTCTGCCTTGGCAAGCGCAGGCAGAAGCATGCTCGCTAGAACGGCGATGATGGCGATCACAACGAGCAATTCGATCAAAGTAAATGCTTTACTCATTACTTTTTCTCCTGGTTGTTGTTACTAGTTGTTACTAATTAATGTAAAAAAAGCATCAGAATTCCAAAAAAAGTTCTCATAAAAAGAGAGACTTCCCCTAAAAGATAATCCCTTTTGATGACTTGTCAACTGTTAATCTTTATTTCTTAGCATATTATCGTCAACATCACGCCTAAAAATCTTTATTTTTTACATATTTCAACATCATAGGCATATTTATCCCATAGGAAACGACGTTGAAAAAGAGCGACTGCAAAAGTTGTTTCTAGA
>JAKSPA010000068.1 GCA_024405235.1 Lentisphaeria bacterium | reverse complement strand
GCTGACCTTCATGCTCATGTTCGGCTACATGTTCGGCGATTTGGGGCAGGGCGGCGTCCTCTTCGCGGCAGGACTGATCGCCTATCTTGGCAGAGGCGCAAGCCAGATACGCAAGGATATAGGCACGTTGCTTTTGTGCTGCGGCGGTTCTGCGATGGTCTTCGGAATCCTCTATGGCAGCGTCTTCGGAAGCGAGGAACTTCTTCCGCGGCTATGGGTGTCTCCTTCGCCGATGCATACGAAAGATTTGGGACAATTGCTGATGACTGCCGTGTGCATGGGCGTGGTCTTTTTAAGCATCTCGCTCATATTCAATATCATAAATCATTTTAGAGCAAAGAAGTTCTTTGAAGGGACCTTTGACAAATACGGCGTATTGGGACTTGTCTTCTACTGGGCGTGTCTCATCACGGCGCTTGTCACGATTGCGACGAAGCGCTTCAATTCGTGGTCGCTGGTTTTCATCATCGCGCCGCTGGTGCTGTTGCTTATACGCATCCCGCTTGGCAATCTTATCAAGCACCATTCGCTTTCAGGCGAGGAGGGTGGTTTGTTCGCGGGACTTCTCGAGGGCGTGATCGATACCATGGAGACTCTGACGGGATACCTCTCTGGCACGGTGTCGTTCATCCGTGTCGGCGCATACGCCATCTCGCATGCGGCGCTTTGCCTTGCCATCTATTCCATCATGGGCATGCTTGACGGCAAGCCTGGCGCCACCGTCGCAAAGGTTGTCATAGCAATCTTCGGCAACATCCTGATCATCGGATTCGAGGGCATGGTCGCCGCGATTCAGTGCGTCCGTCTGGAATACTACGAAATGTTCTCCAGATTCTTCCAGGGCGGCGGCGTGGAATACAAGCCTTTCAAAATCAATAAGTGACGGCACATTTGCGAATGCGTCGCACGTTACAATTTCTTTTCATTAAAACAACCACAACATAACCAAAAACTAGGTAACAGAATCATGACAATCGATCGTTTCTCCAAATTCGTCCGCATCGCTCTGGTGCTTCTCTTCTTTGCCGCAGTTCCTGCCTTCATGGCTCAGGAGGCTCCTGCCGCAACTGATGCGGTCGCAATCGCCGCGCCTGCAGAAGTCGTCGCCACGGTCGCACGTCCCGACTCCTTCTACTACGCAATCGCGATTTCCATCGGAATCGGATGCATTTCCGCCGGCTATGCAGTCGGCAAGATCGGTGCCGCAGTCATGGGCGCCGCCGCCGAGAAGCCTGAAGTCATGGGCAAGGCAATCGCATTCGTCGGTCTGGGCGAGGGTATTGCGCTTTTCGGCTTCCTCGTGGCGCTTTTCCTCTACACGAAGATGTAATTCCGTCTTCCCGCATTTGAAATGACTCCATATCGTTTCATAGGCGATCAGGATACGGCGCTTGGCTTCCGATTCGCAGGAGTGCCAGGCGACATCGTCGCCAATCGAGAGGATGCGCTTCGTGCATTCCAAGTCGCCCTTTCCGAGCGCGGTCTGATTATTCTCGTGCTGACCGAACAGGTTGCGGCGTGGCTCGAACCGGAAGTCACCGCCCATAAGTTGAAGGCGGGGCAGCCCTATATCGCCACTGTCGAGGACGTGTGGGGCAACCGAGCGAAGACTCGGTCAATGGAGCAGTTGATCTACGAGGCTGTCGGGGTGAAGATCCTCGAACAGAAATAGCAATGGAATCCCAAAGTCAAGAAGAGAGACTCCAGAAGGAAATTCTCGCCGAGGCGAAGAGCCGCGCGGACAAGATCGTCGCTCGCGCGCAGAGTGCCGCCAATTCGGCGAAGGCGCGTGCCGAAAAGGAAATTGCGGAACTGCGTGAGCGCACGCTTGAGCAAAGTCGGAAGGACTACGACCAGAAGGCGCGCAACATCATCCAGGGCATCTGGATGGAGGAGCGCAAAATGTGGCTGCGGAAACGCGAAGAGTGCCTGGAGACTTTCTTTGCAAGCCTTTTGAAGGAGGCGCAGGAACTCAAAGACGGCGACAGCGATCGTGAGAAGTCCCTCCGCAATCTTGCAAGGGAGGCGCTCGAGGCTGTGGATTGCGACGAAATGGTCGTCAAGGTCTCCAATACCGATGCCGCCCTGGTGACGTCGAACTGGCTTGAGGAGATAGCGGGAAGGCGTCTTCAGGCGACGATCGTTCCAGACGAATCGGTCAAGGGCGGTCTTTTCATCGAGAGCGCCGACGGAAGACTTTCCTACGACAACACGTATGCGGGGCGCCTTCTTAGGCTCAAGGAGACATTCCGCAGAGAACTGGCCTCCTGCGACAAAGAATAATTCTCAAATCTCAATGCTCAATTCTCAATTGATTTGGATTGAATGTAAGATTGGGAATTGAGAATTGAATTGAGCATTTAAAATTGAGCATTTAACGGAAATGGATAAAGGCATAATCATCCGAATCAACGGACCGATTGTAGAGGCCCGTCAGATGGAGCACACGGGTGTTCTGGAAGTCGTCGAGGTGGGCAATCTGCGTCTCATCGGCGAAGTCATCCGCGTTCGCGGCGCCGTCGCCACCATTCAGGTCTATGAAATCTCGAGCGGCCTGCGTCCTGGCGAGCCTGTGTTCTGTTCAGGCCGTCCGCTTTCTGTATGCCTTGGCCCTGGACTGCTTGGAAAGATCTATGACGGAATCCAGCGCCCGTTGAGTGAAATCGCCAAGAAGGGTTCCTCCTTCATCGCGCGCGGCGAGAAGACTCCTGCATTGGATTTGGACAGGAAGTGGTCTTTCAAACCCATCGTGAAATTGGGCGACGTCATGGAGGCGGGGCAGGTTCTTGGCGAAGTGCAGGAGACCGAAAGCGTGCTTCACAGGGTGATGATTCCGCCACGTCATCGCGGCAGGATAACAAAACTGGTTCCTGCAGGCGAATATGACGGCCATGACACTCTTTGCGAACTTCAGGACGATGCGACTGGAGCGACCTATTCCGTGGGGCTTTTCCAGTACTGGCCAGTGCGTCAGCCGCGCCCCTCGCAAGCGCGTCTGCCGCTTGAGGCGCCGCTACTGACAGGCCTGCGCGTTGTCGATACGTTCTTCCCGTTGGCGAAAGGCGGTGCGGCAGCGATTCCAGGCGGTTTCGGCACCGGCAAGACCATGACGCAGCAGGCGCTCGCAAAGTGGTGCGAGGCGAAAATCATCGTCTATATCGGCTGCGGCGAGCGTGGCAACGAGATGACGGAAGTGCTTCGCGAGTTCCCTGAACTCGTGGATCCGAGAACCGGCCGTTCGCTTATGGAACGCACGATTCTGATCGCGAATACTTCCAACATGCCAGTGGCCGCTCGTGAGGTATCCATCTACACGGGAATCACATTGGCGGAATACTATCGCGACATGGGTTACGACGTCGCCGTCATGGCGGATTCAACAAGCCGTTGGGCGGAAGCGCTTCGCGAACTGTCTGGCCGTCTTGAGGAAATGCCTGCGGACGAAGGCTTCCCAGCCTATCTTCCGAATCGTCTTGCGTCTTTCTACGAACGTGCGGGACGCGTTGCGACTCTTTCAGGCTCCGAAGGAACGGTCTCCGTCATCGGCGCCGTATCGCCTCCCGGCGGTGACTTCTCTGAGCCTGTGACGCAGCATACGACGCGTTTCATCAGATGCTTCTGGGCGCTGGACCGCGATTTGGCCAACGCGCGCCATTATCCCGCGATTTCATGGCGCAATTCATACAGCGAATATCTTCCTGAAACGGCGGCATGGTGGCGCAAGAGCGCGATGAACTGGCATGACCAGCGCGAGATTCTGATGAATGTCCTGCAGGAGGAAACGAATCTTCAGCGAATCGCGAAACTCGTGGGGCCCGATGCGCTTCCAGAAGGGCAGCGACTGACGCTTTTCGTTGCGGAAATCATCAAGAACGCCTTCCTGCAGCAGAATTCCTTCGATGCGATCGACATGTATTGCTCGCCAAAGAAGCAGCTGTGGATGATGGCGTTGCTGGCTACCTTCATCACGCGTTCGCGCGAAATCATCAAAAACGGCGGCACTCTGGCCGAGATTCGCGGAATAAAGGATCTGGACCGCATGAACCGCATGAAGTCCGAAATCAAAAACGACGACCAGGCTGCCATGAGTTCGCTTGAACAGAGAATCTTCGCGGAACTTGACGCCATATCCAATCAGCATACGAATTACGGGAAGTAGCAGAGGCCATGTCTGAGATCAACGCAAAACACGACGGACTCCAATACACGGGAGTTAAAAACATCGACGGTCCTCTCGTCTTCATGGAGAACGTCCACGGCGTGGCGTACGATGAACTCGTGGAGGTCGCCGCACCCAACGGCGACGTGCGCCTCGGCCAGGTCCTCGACGTCACCGCCGATACTGCACTCGTGCAGATTTTCGGCGGTACAGACGCCCTCTCGAAGGCGAATACGCGCGCACGCTTCTTAGGACATTCGCTGCAGATTCCCGTTGCGAAGGAGATGCTCGGACGTGTATTCGATGGTCTTGGCCGCCCAAAGGACGGTCTGCCCGCACCGATGACTCGCGAATATCGCGACGTCAACGGCGAGCCAGTCAATCCATTCTCCCGTGAATATCCAAGAGATTTCATCCAGACTGGCATTTCGTCCATTGATTTGATGAATACTCTCGTGCGCGGTCAGAAGCTGCCGATTTTCTCCGGAAACGGCCTCCCGCACAATCGCATAGCTGCTCAGATCGCGCGTCAGGCGAAACTGCTGAACGAAGATGTTCAATTCGCAATCGTCTTCGCCGCAATGGGTGTGAAATTCGACGTCGCGCGCTTCTTCGTGGATTCCTTCGAGCAGTCCGGCGTGCTGCGCAACGTCGCGATGTTCCTTTCGCTGGCAGACGATCCGTCTGTGGAGCGTATGATTACGCCCAGAAGCGCTTTGACGCTGGCCGAATATCTCGCGTATGATTGCGGCATGCACGTTCTCGTCATCATCACGGACATGACGAACTACTGCGAAGCCCTGCGTGAAATCGCGACTGCGCGTGGTGAAATTCCAAGCAGAAAGGGTTATCCAGGATACCTCTATTCCGATTTGGCTTCGATGTACGAGCGCGCCGGCCGTCTTTCCGCCGGCGGTGGTTCGATTACTCAGATGCCTATTCTCACGATGCCTTCCGACGACATCTCGCATCCTGTTCCGGACTTGACTGGATACATTACCGAAGGTCAGATTGTTCTGGACCGCGAGATGTATCAGCGTGGAATCTATCCGCCTGTCGCCGGTCTGCCGTCGCTTTCGCGACTAATGAAGGACGGTATCGGCAAGGGGCGCACTAGAGACGACCATCCGCACGTGGCGTCGCAGCTCTTCGCCGCGTATTCGAAGGTGAAGGACATTCGAAGCCTTGCGTCAGTCATCGGCACGGAGGAACTTTCGCAAATCGATCAGCTCTACATGAAATTCGGCGAAAAGTTTGAATCGACGGTGATTTCGCAGGGCGAATACGAAAATCGTTCCATCGAAGAGTCGCTCAGGCTTGGCTGGGAGGCGCTGAAGATTCTTCCGCGCGAAGAGCTCCTCCGCGTGAGCGAAGAGGAACTCAAGGAGCACTACGACTGTTAAAAGGCAATGGGCAGACTGAATGTAGCGCCAACCAAAAGCGTCCAGCTGAATCTCAAGCGCGATCTTGAGATGGCCACGGAGGGCTACAACCTCCTGGAGCAGAAGCGCGAGATTCTCGTCATGGAGATGATGCGCATGCTCGAGCGCGTCCAGGTGGTGCAGCGCGAACTAAACGAACGCCGCGAGAAGGCCTATCGCGCGCTTCGCACCGCAATCGCGCAGAATGGCTATCTGCATCTCAGAAACGTCGCCAGCGGAATCCACTATGAGCATGAAGTGGCCGTGGAAACCACGCTTACCGCTGGTTTCCGCACACCGCGAATCGCGACGAACCATACGGCATTCCACTCGCAGTACGGATTTGCCGGAACGGATGCCACCGTCGATGCGACCATGCAGGATTTTCTGGAACTCATGGAGACGATCGCCAGATTGGCCGAACTGGAAACCACCGTCATGCTTTTGGCCAGAGAACTCAAGAAGACGCAACGGCGCGTCAATGCTCTGGAGCATATTTTCATTCCAGACTACAAGGCCACTCTGCATTATATTGGTGAAAGTCTTGAATCAAAGGAATTGGATTCTTTCTTTACAAGCAAGATGATAAAAAAACGCCTGGAAGCCGCTCAGACGGAAAGACAGGCCAATGGAGACGCACAAGATGTCGGAACAACAGACTAGTGCCTTTCTGAAACGCGTGCTTCTTGTTGTAGATGGCTCCAAGGAGTCAGAGCAGGCCACCGCCTTCGCTTTGAGGCTGGTGGCTAATCTGCAAAGCGAATTGATCGCCACCTACATCGTGGACACTGCGACATTGGACTACCTTCTTCAGATGAGAATCTTCGTCTCTGAAGAACGCGAGGAGTTCGAATCGTCGATCAACATGAAGGGGCAGGCATATCTTGAACGCACAAAGCGACTTGCAAAGGCGGCGAATGTGGACATCCAGACTGAAGTCCTTCGCGGAAGACTCAATCAAGTGGTTCTGAACTATGTCAGAAATCACCAGATCGACGCAATTGTCATCGGTGGCCGCAGAGGACTCTATCATGACAAGGATGTCTTCACCGTCGAGCGTGAACTCCTTCTTGAACTGGCGGATGTCCCAATTTTTGTGATCAAATAGAGTTTGATCAATTGGCGTTCGACAAATTCATCCAAAGAACAGAGCGTCCGCGTTTTTTCATTAGTTTGAAACTTTCATGTATTGGTGTCACACGATATTGCATGTGACAAGTATATGAAAGTTCACGGCGTCGTTCTCGGCAGGGTAGCGCTTATTTGCGTGTTGTTGAGGCTATATCGGTTTTGCACGACTGCCCGTGTGCAGTTCATATTCTATGGACATGATATATCTAAGTCTCTTGTTATAAGAAAAATTACCATGTTTTATGCGCGTGCAATGCATTAAATTCCTTTTTTTTTCGCTGTTTGATAGCAAAAATCCGGAAGTGTGTTATTTTTAGGTATATTTCATAGTTTTAGTTTCCAAGCATCTAGGAGAAAAAAGATGGGTAAGGAATTAGATGGTCCCGTTTGTCTGAAGCATCCAAATCGTCTTGCCGTTGCGCATTGCAGTGTCTGCCGTCGCCCTGTGTGTCAGGAATGCCTTATCGAAGATGACGGCTTCAAGTGCTGTTCAGAAGCGTGTCTCAAGATGGCCAAGGAATCTACGCGCCGTTCAGCGGATGTTGTCGAACGCCGCGATCGCGCCAACGCTCGCGTGAATGTCGGAGGCATTGTGAGATGGATTATCATTGCCCTTCTGCTTGTCTGCGCATGGGTTTACCGCAACAACATCAAGCAGGTCTGGAACAAGGTCACTGGCAAATCAATCACCCAGATGCAGCAGGAGTCATATCAGAAGCAGAAGATGCGCACAAATCAGATGACTAACGAAGCCATGGATGTTGAGAGAACCCAGCAGCATCGTTTGAAGAAATAAGTTTGATTTGAACGCTAATCATTCATAGCGGATGACATAAGAAGGAGCTGTTGCAAAACCTCTATCAGAGGTTGTAGCAGCTCCTTTTTGTTTTCACGCCTCTCCGACCGCCGCTAAAGCACTCAAAAAGCAAAAGGCTCAAAAAGTGGCCCTATTTAGGGCCTTTTAGGCCGAAAGGTATATATATCCACAAA
>JAKSPA010000067.1 GCA_024405235.1 Lentisphaeria bacterium | reverse complement strand
CGCCGCGTGACCAGCGCCAATCTTGCGGTCGCATTTCCTGAAAAGAGCGATGCTGAACGCCGCCGTATTGCACGTGCGAGCATCATGCATCTTATTCTGCTTGGCTTTGATTGGCTGCATCAGCTAAAGCATCCGCATGAATGCACGAAGAATCTGGAGGTCTCGGAGGAATACCGTAGAGATTGTTCTGCGCTAAATCCGAACAGCCGTTGTCAGGCCGCGCTCTACTGCACGTTGCATTTGGGCAATTGGGAGGCGCTGTCCAGAATCTCCTATGTGACGGGACGAGCAGGCGCCGTCGTCGTGGCGCGTTTCAAGATTGACTGGCTCAACCAGTTGTCCGAACGGCTTCGCACATCAGGCGACGGCACGAAGGTGATTCCTGCCGAAGGCGCCGCACGCGGAGTGCTGAGGGCGCTGCTTTCCGGACTGAACGTCGGAATTCTAATAGATCAGAATGTTTCGCCGAGGAAGGGCGGAATATTTCAGAACTTCTTCGGTTTGCCCGCGACTGTTTCGAGACATCCTGCGGTCATTGCGCGTAAATTGCAGATTCCCGTTTACGTTTGTTCCTGCATTCGGCATGATGACGGAATTTTCCGCACGGAATACGCGATGCTAGAGAAAAATGCATGGGAATTCGAGTCGGACGAGGCGCTGACGGCTGCAATCTATCGCGCATACGAAGAACTCATCAAACGTCATCCCGAACAGTATCTTTGGAGCTACAACCGCTGGCGCGCCATCCCTGCGAATGCCTCCGATGAACTTGCGGCGAAATACCCTTTCTATGCGTCTCGCAAAAAGTTCGATTGTCCACCGAATTTGCTTGAAAAGTAAACGCTTTTTTTAATAATCATTGCAATGGAACAACTTGATCAGATCACAATAGCGAATTTGCGCTGCACCAGCCACATCGGATGCAAGGAGAAGGAGCGCGAACTGCCGCAGGCGCTCATCGTGACTGCGACTGTGTATCTTGATACGCGCGAAGCGGCTCAAAGCGACGATCTTGAAAAGACAGTCAATTATGCGCATTTGTCCAAGACGCTTATTCGCCGTTGCGAGGCCTCGACGTGCCAACTAATCGAGACTCTCGCGGAGACGCTTGCGCAGGATTGTCTCGCTGCCTCGCCGCGAGTCCGCAAGACTACCATAAAAATCAAGAAACCTGCGGGCTTGCCGAATGGCGACTATGCATCCATTATGATCACAAGAGAGGCCCCTTGCGCATAAGTCGCTACGACGGCTGCGCATGTTTGCGGTGTCAACGCATTTGAACGTCCGTTCCGTATATACATGCCGTAAAGTCAATTAACCAAACATGTCCGACCAACATCAAGCGAATGGTAAACTGGGCCTTTTTGAGTGCGTGATGCTGCTGATAGGCTCGATGGTGGGAAGCGCGATTTTTTCGCTGTCTGGTTTGACGATGTTTCTTGCGGGGCCATCCGCCGTGCTTTCATGGCTGATAGCAGGCGCAATACTCTTTTCCTACGGAATGTTCATGGCCGAACCCGCCTGCCGCTTCAAAAAATCAGGAGGCGTTTACTATTTCCCTAGAATGGCGTTCGAAGGCGCATGCGGAAAATGGCTTGGATGGCTTGCCTGCTGGAGCACTATTCTCACGAATATCGTAGCGATTGCTTTTTCCGCCATATACGTCGGAGTGTATCTTGGCGTCGCCTTTCCCAAGGCAGGCTCGTTGCAGATTCCATTGGCGCTGGTGTCGGTTCTCGCATGCATGGTCATGAATCTGATGAGCATGAAGCTCACGGGAAAAATCAACACGGTGATTGTAATGGCGCTATTGGCCGCAATCATCGTCTATGTATGCAGGGCATTCGGTTCGGAAGCCTACTCGACCGCCATGCTGAAGCCATTTTTCACGCAGGGGATAGGCGGGCCGTTAGGCTTCCTGAAGGGCATTCCGATTGCGATCATAGGCTATAGTGGAATTATCGCGTTGGCATTCATGGCGGGAGAGGTGCGCCATGCAAGGCGCACGATTCCGCTGTCGATGATGTGCGCGGTTGTTTTCGTGGCGCTGATATATGTGCTGATGCTTCTGGCGACGTCGGGACTGGTTTCGGCTGAGTTCCTGAAGGAGAACGAAGGAATGCGTTTCATTCCGGTCTTCGCTGCCTGCTTTACCAAACTGAGCGATTCTCCATGGCTCTCGGGAGTCGTCAGCGTTGCGGCCGTCCTTGCGCTTCTGACGACGATGCTCGTCTGTGTTTCCATCAATGCGCGTGCGATTCAAGCCGCAGGAGAAGACGGAACGCTTCCCGCGTGTTTCGGATATGCGAACCGCCGCGGGATTCCGGCGCTTGCCACGATCGTGACATGCCTTTTGGCAATGTTCTATGCGTGCCTTCCGCAATACACTGAGCAACTTGTGAATTTCGGTGCCGTGTTCAATATCATCATCATGGTGATCACCATGCTCAGTTTGGTGAAGACAAGGCATGACGGAGCGGCAAAGGCGCCAGATGAAGCGGAGGGCGAACGGCGCTTCGTGGTTCCAGGCGGAATATGCTATCCTTATGTCATTCTGTTGACGCTGGTCGCATGCAACTGCGTGGGGCTTTTCTCCAATGGCAGCGGCTTTTGGCTATATACGGCCATTGGCCTGGCGGTCGGCGTGGCGATAAAATTGATAAGAAGAAAATAATCCTTTGACTGGAAGGGCGTTGTCAATTGCGCTTGAGATGTGCGTCGCCTGCTGAAATGGTTATTACGCCGTCCTGCGTCTTCAGGCGTAGAAGCCCTTCTGGAGTATAGCCAGTCACCATGCCAGTCACGATATCGTTCGGACGCTGAACCGCTATCGTTTTTTCAATCAGAATATCGTGTTCATTCCATTCGGGGAGCAAGGTGAGTGGTTGCGCGTGCTTCAGCCGTTTGTCGGGGAGTTGCTGGAATGCGTTGGAGAGTTCCGCTAGCAGTCTTTCTCTGGAAGAGAGCTTTCCTCCTGCTTGAATACGTAGAGACGTGGCGGTTGCGTGCAGTTCCTGCGGAAAGTCCTCTGCCAGCGAATTGATGTTGAGACCTATTCCTATGACGATGCCGTAACGTCCGTCCAGTGGTTCAGGAGGGCATTCGCAGAGGATTCCGGAGATTTTCAGACCGTTGATCCATAAATCATTGGGCCATTTCAGTCCAATTGCAAGCGTAGCGTCCTGCGTTAGAATCGCGCGTCGCAGAGCCAATGCCGTCAGCATGGCGAGCTGCGGTCTGCGCAGCGGCGATGCGTCTGGCCAGAGCAACAGTGAGAAATAGAGATTCAGACCAGGCGGTGAGTGCCATAGGCGGCGCTGGCGACCGCGCCCCGCCGTCTGTGTTTCAGCGACGGCAAGCGTGCCTTCCTGCGCCTTTTGAGTTGCGAGTTCAAGCAGAAACTGGTTGGTCGATTCAAGTGTATCCGCGATATTCAGCGGCATGCCGATGCGTGTCGCGCGCAGATTGGCGAAATAGAGTTCTTGCTCGAAGAGTGACATTCAAGGGCGGTGCGTCAATGTTTGTGGTGAGGCGGCGGAGGCGGGGCGTCATGGTGATGATGGTGATGAAAATCATGCATCATTCGTTTACGATCCATCTCCTCTTCCCAAAGACGCCTTCTTCTGTCTTCTTCCATGCGTTCCGCCTTGATTCTGGAAAGCGTCGCCTGTATGAGTATTCTGATATTGTGGTAGTTGCTTTCCTGATTGGATTGAACGTTCTGTATTTCATCAACAGTACAGAAACCATACTGGAGGCAGATTTTCTGAATGGCGGCCTGACCGAGCGCGTATTTGGTCGTCCAGAATTCCTGTTGCATCGCATTGTATGGATACAGCGCGGTCTTTGCCGCATCGGCGGACTCCTGGTCAAGATACGCCTGCAGGTCGCCGATTTCCACGATCGTGTCGAAATCCACGAGCGAAGCGCCTGCCTGTGCCTTGGCTATGCCGCTTAGTTCGCTGAAATAGAGCTTGTATGGCAATTCGCGTTTGCCGCAAAGCATTCCTTCTGAAATGAAAAGCGTGACTGGCGCAAGGACGACGCGTGCCGCGACCTTTGCCGTATTCCAAACCGGTTCGCCTTCGACTAGATTCAGGCCAGGCTCGACAGGATATTTCTCGCGTGCTATTTCCTGCTGCTGCGGCGTCAGCCAGTATGTGCTTGCGACGCAGCTTGAAAGGAGAAGTGCAACGACTGCGGTAAGAATTATTTGCAGAATTTTCATATATGGATTCGATTTAGCAGAATGTCAGACAGTCTTCCAAAGAGGCCAGAGAGAGGAATCTTACGTCGAGAACGTGACCGGACTTGTATGATGAGATTTTGCCAGCGGGACGCGTGCCTGGTGTGATTAGAGATAGCGCGGCTATGAGATCGAGGCACGTGCGGTGCCAGACTGCTTCAAGCGCCTTGCCAGACGGCAGGACTAGTTTTGGCGTGTTGACGTATTTGTCTTTGTCCGCCAGCAGGATGTTTTCGTTGGTGTAGCCGAGATTCCTGTATTCGGAAAAGAGCAGTCCGATGGTTTTGGCCATGCGCATTTCGGAGGCCGAACAGTTTGTTCGCGCCACGGCGCCATGGATGAATGTCTCTTCGCAGAGGTCGAGTTGTATGCGCTCCTTGCCGATTGCTGTCGGAAAGTCAATTGCGACGTCAAGCGAAAGCCGTTTGTCGCCGTTTTCGGCAGGTTCCCACATGAGAAAACCGCCGTTTGATGGATGCATCAAAACAATTGGTTCCTTCGGAGTTACATACAGAAGGGGCGCAGACAGCTTTTGTTTGACGATTCCTGCCTCTGTCAGTGCTTTGACGATCGGCATGGAGCCTTCGTCAAAGAGCGGTGGATCTTCCGAAGCGATTTCAACGCGGAGATTGTCAATGCCCAAACCAAGGCGATGGCAGATGATGTGTTCGCTCATGCGAAGACGATTCGCATCCGCTCCCGTTCGCAGGATTATAGCGCGATCTGCGCGTGCGACATTCTGCAGACAGGCTTTGATAGGATACTGCTCAGGAAGATCGCAGCGGTTGAAACTCCAGCCTGATTCCAGTGGTTCTGCAGGCAGAAAGCGCAGCGTTCTGCTTTTGCCCTTCGAGTAGGTGGCGGGACCCGTGACGGAGCACTCTTTGGCAATGGTTTGCGCATATTCGGGCGGCTTCCAGCCAGCTGGCGCCGGGCGGACGTCGTCTATCGCCTGTGTCTGCAATGCATCCCAAGCGCGTTGGAATGCATCCTTCGAACCATTGTTGAACAAATGCATTTTCTTTGCCAGATGAATTAGCTGATCTTGACTTCCGCGCCGCCTTTGTCCGCGGAACGATAGAGGCCATCGATGATCTTCTGGACGGCCATGCCTTCTTCTCCTGAAGAGTGCAGGGGCGTGCCGTAGATGATCGCGGAAGTGAGATCGCGCAGTTTGGAGATGAAATCTATTGGATGTGCGTGGTTCGGCAGGAAGCCTGCTTTCGAGTTGACCATCGTGCCTGCCATGTCATGGAAAAGCGTCTCGGTCTTCGAGTTGAATCCGCCCTTTGTGCCCATGAGTTCCCAATAGGCCGTGTCTTCTTCGATGTGCGAGCAGAAGGAACTCTCGATCTGCATGAGAGAGCCGTTGTCGAAACGCACCTGTCCGACGCAGAGGTCCTCGACCGTATATGTCTTGTAGTCCCAATTCGGCCAACGGCAGGCGACGCTTGTAGGCTGGTTGCCAAGGAAGGTCCACGTCTTTCCGCTCGCGGCGATCGGTTTCGGCTCGCCCATCGCAAAGTGCGCTGATTCGATCTGGTGCACGCCGATGTCGATCATCGGACCACCGCCCTGGAGGTCCTTCTGTCCGAATACGCCCCAGTTCGGAACGCCTCTGCGGCGCATGGCGTGCACTTTGACGTAGAGGATATCGCCTAAAAGCCCTTCATCGACAGCGCGTTTGCACATCTGCACTGCAGGAGTGTAGCGAATCTGGAAGCCGCAGGCAAGCAGTTTCTTCGCCTTAGCCGCCGCATCGTTCATTTGCTTGCATTCGTCAGGATTCATGGCCATGGGTTTTTCTACCATCACATGACAGCCTGCCTTCAGCGCCGCAATCGTTGCTGGAGCATGAACGCCATTCGGCGTGCAGACATCCACCAGATCGATTTTCTCGGCTTTCAGCATCTTGTTGAAGTCGTCATAGCACTTTGCATTCTCGCAGCCAGGCTGTTGCTTGAACCATGCCAGACGCTCGGGCTTGATGTCGCATCCTGCAACGATTTCAGTTTCGGGAAGGTAGCGGTACGCCGCGATGTGCGAAGCTGAGATATAGCCAGTGCCTATGAAGGCAACGCGAAGCTTTTTGAATGCAGGGGCTTTCTTTGAGGCCATTGTGGAAATCCTTTGGTTTTTTGAACAGAAAAATGTATTTAAACTGAATATATCATATATGCCGAAACGCGCCGTGCCAAAAATGTTTTTTTTGTGACTTTGATACGGACGAAAGAGTTTTGTTGCAAGACGGGTTGGACAAATGGTCGTATGGGAGTGATGGGATGTATGGACCATGCTGGAAACTTAAGTATATAATTCGCCAAAATATTGGTGCTAAAATTACAAAGATGTCGTTTTGTGTGTTATATTATCGGTTTTTACACAGATTTGTCATAGAAGTTCATTTTTGACAGGACAAGAGCCATGTCTAACGAGAAAGACGACGAGATGATGCAGGCGGTCAGTGCCGGTGCTGAGATGATGTTTTTGGGAGATGCTGCTGAGGCAACCGTTGAGGAGGGTGAGGCGTCCTGCAAAGAGGAGCGTCTGGCTAAGTTCCTTGCAAGCGCGGGCATTGCATCGCGCCGCAGTTGCGAGGAGTTGATTGAAGAGGGCAGAGTGACTGTCAACGGCGAGGCCGTGACTTCTCCTGCCTTCAACGTGGATCCCGAGAAGGACGAGATACGCTTCGAGGGGCGCAAGGTCGAGAGCCATCCGCAGGGCAAGGTCTATATCCTGTTGAACAAGCCCGTAGGCTATACTTGCAGTGCTAAGGACGAGCACGCCGAGAAGCTTGTCTTCGAACTTATTCCAGAGAGATTCGGCCGCCTTTTCACTGTCGGCCGTCTTGACAGAGATTCGGAGGGAATGCTGATTCTCACGAATGACGGCGACTACGCGCAGCGTGTCATGCATCCTTCGCGCCAGATCATCAAGCGCTACTACGTCGAGTGCGAGGGGCAGTTCACCACTAGTTTGCGCCGCCGCCTGATCGAAGGATTCTATGACAACGACGAATTCCTGCGCGCTCTGAACGTCGAGGAGAAAAGCGTGCAGAAGGGACATTGCTCTCTTATCTTCACACTTGGCGAAGGCCGCAAGCGCGAAGTGCGACGTCTGTGCAAGGATGTCGGCCTTGAGGTGCAGGTTCTGCGCCGCATCGGCATCGGTGCTCTTGAGATGGATGAGAAACTCTCTGTCGGCACTTGGCGCCTCATGAGCGCAGAGGAACAGGAGCGTGTCTTCGCTCGCGTCCAGCTGCCTGAGCAGGCTGCCGCCGCCGATCCCAAACCCTACTGGCAGAAGCCTGATCGCGACTTCAGCGAGCGCAAGCCTTTTGAACGTCATAGTCGTCCCTATATGGCAAGTCCCTATCCAGAATACAAAAAGACAGACGACGAAGAGGACAACGGTCGTTTCAATCGCAAGCCTTTCGACCGTGACCGCAAGCCTTTCGACCGCGACCGCAAGCCGTTCGACCGCGACCGCAAGCCGTTCGACCGCGACC
>JAKSPA010000066.1 GCA_024405235.1 Lentisphaeria bacterium | reverse complement strand
AAATTAAGAGATTTATTCACCAATCTTATTATTAATACAAAAGGAGTCGATTTACCATGAAATGTGACATAGTTTTGGCAGGCGTCGGCGGCCAGGGCATCCTGACGATCGCGGCGATTTTGGGCAAGGTCGCTGTCGCGGAGAAAATCCACGTCAAGCAATCCGAGATTCACGGCATGAGTCAGCGCGGCGGTTCGGTATTCGCGCATCTGCGCCTCTCTTCCGAACCGATTTTCGCCGATCAGATTACCGACGGCACCGCTGATTTGATCGTTGCCATGGAGCCGATGGAGGCGATGCGCTATCGTGCGAGCCTTTCCGCAACGGGCACTCTCATCACGGACAAGACGCCGCTTGTGAACATTCCGGACTATCCCGAACTGGATGGCCTTCTGGATGAAATCAAAGCGCTGCCTCATTCGCTGCTGCTTGATACGGCGGAATTGGCGAAGGAGTCCGGAAACACGCGCAATACGAATATCGTTCTGCTTGGCGCGATTTCCAACTTCATCGGGCTGGAACCGTCAATCATCGAAAAGGCGATTGCGGCGCAGTTCGCCTCAAAGGGCGAGAGCGTGGTCGCCGCGGCCGTCAAGGCATTCCAGTTGGGACGAGATGCAAAATAACCCTTAGACGACAGTATGCCTAGAGATCTTTTTGTTTGCAGTTCCGATCGTACCCGCGCGCCTATTGCCGCCGCGCTCTTCCATGCCGCTGCGAAAGCGGCTGGCATGGAGGATGAATTGACATGCGATTCCGCAGGCATTCGTGCGCAGCATGGTCAGCACATAGCCGATGGCGTCATCGCCGTGCTTGCGGAAAAGGGCATCGAGCCACGTCGAATCGGCGTGCAGATGCTCTCTCCGAAGCTCATCAAGGCGGCTGAACTCATACTCGTGATGACGAGCGACCAGGAGAAGGAAATCACCACGAATTTCATTTCCGCGCGCAACAAGACGAAGACGCTTATGTCCGTCATGCGTTCCGATGCGGACGTGTTCGATCCCAATCACTGTTCGCTAGAAAAATTCCGTGCCTGCCGTGACATGATGGAGCCAGCCATCAATGAATTGGTCGAGCGCCTTCAGTAGGCAATCCCGACGATGTTTGATTTTTCTCCAATTGCGACAGTCCATAGTTGCTACCGCACGAAATTCGGCATACCGCGCCAGAGCGGTCTGATAGACGAGGCAAGGGGTTCTCTTGAACTCCTCCCGCCTTATAATCAGCCGAATACGATCCGCGGGCTTGAGGAATTTTCGCATATATGGGTTATATTTGTCTTTAGCGAGAATCTCCGCGATGGATGGAAGGCGACAGTCCGTCCGCCGCGTTTGGGAGGTGACAGGCGAATAGGCGTCTTTGCTTCGCGTTCGCCGTTCAGACCCATGCCGATAGGTCTTTCCGCAATGCGTCTTGAAGGGATAGAAATCCATCCGCGCGGGAAGATCCTATTGAATGTCTCGGGACTGGATTTGATGGACGGAACGCCTGTTCTGGACATCAAGCCCTATCTGCCTTATACGGACAGCATTCCTGATGCGAAGGGCGGTTTCGCGCCGACGGCGCCGCCTGAAGCGCCGTTGTCCGTCGAATTTTCGGAAGAGGCGGACAGGAGTCTTGAAAAACTGCCGCGTGAATTCAGGGAACTCTGCAGAAAGGTGGTCTCTGCGGATCCGCGGCCTGCGTATCAACGCATACCAGGCCGCGAATATCAGTGCTATCTTGAGAAGCAGGAGATTGTCTGGCGTGTCGGTTGCGACACTTCCAGAGCGACAATAGTCAGCATTCGGCCATTACGGAAAAACGATCCGAAGAATTTGGGCGGACAAAAAGAAGAGGAACAGTGACATGGCTGAAAAAGCGAATGAAAAGGAACAGGTGGCGTGTACATGCAAATCCACAGCCGTCAAGAACATACTCTATCTGATTTTCATTGTTTTGGTAATCGTCTATTGCGTTTGCAAATGCAATGAAAAGAAGCGTTACAAGGCCTTCAACATGGCAGGCGGCATATACGACAACGCCTCCGTGCTTTCCAGCGCAGGCGACGCAACGGCTTTTGCGCAGTTCGCGTCGGCGAGAGACATCTACATGGAAATTTGCGCCAATGCGAAGAAAGATCCCGAACTGAAGGTGGATGCGGAAGACATGCTGGCGAGGACCTATGCCAGCATGGCCAGTTGTCCACAGATTTCCGGAAGAATGTACGATGGATACATGCTTCTGGCGCTTGAAGCGTCTGGACCGTGTCCTATGGTCGGAGATGCCATGCGCGAAAAGATCGGCGGCATGAGCGCAGAAGAACGGACGGCGCTTAAAGAATTCGTTTTCGAGGAGGAAAAGCGCATCCTTCAGGCTCCTTCCGAGGCAGAGTCTTCTCTTCAGGGGGCGTCTCAGAACGCGGTTCCCGAAAAGTAAAGGAACGCGTGGACATGCATTTCGGGAAGGCTGGCGCCTAGTCTAAGATGTCGCGCGTTGACTACTTCATTCGAAGACTGCTGCTCGTTGTTCCGACTTTTCTCGGAATAACGCTTCTGTGTTTCGCGATCACGCAATTTGTTCCAGGCGGTCCCGTGGAACAGATGATGATGCGCATGCACGGCATGGGCGCAGGCGGCGAAAGCTCCAGCGGAACGACTGCTGCCGGTGGAACTTCTCAGGAGACGCTGGAACTTGAGCGCGAGGCTTTCAGAAAGCATTTCGGATTCGACCAGCCGCTGCTGAAGCGCTATTGGAAATGGCTTTGGCAAGAGCGCTGCGGGATGCTCACAAGATCGTACAAGTTCTCCAACAAGACCGCGTGGGAGATGATTTCGCAACGCTTTCCGGTTTCGCTTGTTTTCGGCCTCACCAGTTTCATTCTTTCGTATCTTGTATGCGTGCCGTTGGGAGTCGCGAAGGCGATGAAACACGGCAGCCCATTCGACATGGCCTCCAGCGTGATCGTCTTCACGGGATACGCGATTCCCGTGTTCGCGCTTGGAATGCTTCTCAAACTGCTTTTCTGCGGGACTGTCGAAGGCCTTTGGGACATCTTTCCCGCCACTGGCTTTCAGTCGGCAGGCTTTGCGGAGATGTCCTTTTTCGCGAAGGTACGCGACATTCTCTGGCACACGCTTCTGCCGGTGATCTGCTACATGGCGGGTTCCTTCGCGATGCTTACGCTGCTGATGAAGAACTCCCTTTTGGAGCAGATCAACAGCGACTACATCCGCACCGTCTATGCGAAAGGCGGTTCCACAGCGCGTGCGCTGTGGGGACACGCTCTTAGAAACGCTCTCGTGCCGATAGCGACAGGCTTCGGAAGCGTCCTGACGGTGATGTTCGCCGGAAGCGTCATCATCGAGCGTGTCTTCGAGATTCCAGGCATGGGAAATCTGAGCATGGAGGCGATTGTAGGACGGGACTATCCTGTCTTCATGGGCGTTCTGGCGCTTACGAGCGTGCTCGGGCTTCTCGGAAACATTCTTTCGGATTTTTGCTACGTACTGATTGATCCTCGCATTCACTTCAACTAAAACAAAAGGAAAAGCACTATGCTGAAACGCACACTTACTGCATTGGTCGCGGCATTGCTGACTCTGCCGCTTCTGGCTGATCTTTCTCTCAAGACCGCTGAACTGAGCGATGCGCACGTCACATTCGTCTATGACAATGCGCTTTTCAAGAATACGCTTCTTGAAAAGATAGGCAATGAAATCCAGGAGAAGGCCGCAAAGGAGAATAATGATGCCAAGATGGCAGAGGTCCTAAGGAATCTCCTTCCCAGGGAAATCACCGATTCGGTGAAGATGGTAATCTCCTTTGGCGGTGATTTAAGCGCGGAAGCACTTCAGAGCGCGAAAGATGATTTGTCCAACGTCAAATTCGTCGGCGCAGCTTCTTTCAATGGTTCCGTCAAGCCGTTCTTCGACATGATTCCCGCGCTTCCCGCAATCAAGCCCGAAGTCGGCAAGAATGTCGATATCGCTCCTGCGAAGATCGGCGATTACGCAGGCTATGAGATCACAGAGAAGGCTGGTGACAAATCAAAAATCGCTCTGGCGATTTCCAACGATGGAAAGACAGTCGTCTTCGGACCTCCTGCATTCCTGAAGGAGTGTGTCAAAGCGGAGGCTGGAAAATACTCTCCCAAGATGAAATCCATCGTGGATGCAGCCAGCAAGAACAATGGATGCGCGTTGGCTATCGCTCTTCCTGCGGAAATAAAGGCCATGCTGGTTGAGCAGTTCATCAATGAAAATGAGATGTTAGATGATGCCACCAAGGCTGCTTTCGGAAAACTCGATGGCTTTGCTTTGACCTTTGCTTCTTCCGCAAGCGATGTTTCATTCAGCGTCAAGGGCGCTTTTGAAGATGCCGCTTCCGCGAATGCCGTCAAGACCGCTCTGCTGGATGCGATGGCGGTTCCCATGGGGCAGGCGATGCTGCCTGGTCTCGTTGGCGAGAATTTCGCGTTCCCAAAGACAATCGCGTCTTTGCTTGACGGTTCTGTCACTGGACTGAAGGTCTCCTTGAATGAGACCGATTGCAATCTACTTGTTCCCATGATGACTTCCTTCGCTGAAGATGCGCTGAAAAAAAGCGCTGCTGAAGACGCCGAATAAATCCATCGTGAAATGATGTAGGGCATTCAGCCGCATGGCTTGTGAACGGCTGTGCGGCTGGATGCGTTCGAACCATGAATAACGTGCCTTTTTGAGTGCAATGTCCGAACCACAGCAATATGACAATTATTCCGAAAGGGTCTTTGCCAGCCATGATCCTAATGTCGCATGGTCGGTGTCCGATGTCGCAAAATATATCAATGCGGTCGTAAAGCATGATTTTCCGCAATATTTCTGGATGTTCGGCGAACTCGTTCTGTCAAGCAAGACGCAGAGTTTGGCGCATCTCTATGCAACTTTGAGAGACAACGACGGCTTCTCGATTTCCATCGTCTGGTTCAATGGCGTGTCCAAGCTGGCGCAGGCGAACATAAAGAACGGCGACAGAGTATTAGTATATGGTCATATAGATTTCTATCAGCCAAGGACTTCCGTGCAGTTCGTCGCTTCGCAGATTCGGCTGATAGACGACAAGAACACTTTGCTTGAGAAAATGCGCCAGACGCTTGCGAAACTCGCGGCCGAGGGCCTTACCGATCCTGCACGCAAGAAACCACTGCCGCCGTATCCCAAATGCATTGGCATCGTAAGCAGTCCAGACGCTGCAGGTTATCGCGATTTCCTGCATACATGCCTGTCGCGTTTCCCGCGACTTTCGTTTGTTCTGGCGCCGTCGAAGGTTCAGGGAAACACCGCCGCGGCTGAATTGCGCCAGGCACTGCAGATGCTAGACGACTACGGCAAATGCGATGTCATCGTCCTGACGCGCGGTGGCGGCAGTGCCGATGATTTGTGGTGCTTCAACGACGAAGCGCTTGCGCGTGCCGTCGCCGCCGCCAGAACGCCGATCATCACGGCTGTCGGACACGAGAAAGACACTACGTTGGTCGATTATGTCTCCGACTGCAATGCGATTACGCCTACCAAGGCGGCGGAGGTCGTTACAGGCAATTACTTCATGGTAAGCGGCACTCTGGCGGATTTCATGCGTCGGCTGGAGCAGAACATCGTCTGGAAGACAAAATCGCTGCGAATGCGCCTGGACAACTGTCTCGCATGTCCGTATCTCGTCCATCCGCAGGGAATGATTTCCGACAGAAAGACGCGTCTGGCGAATGACGAAATCAGACTCTACGGCGCGCTTCCTCAGCGTGCGCAGAAGATGCGCAGCACCCTGGACAATCTGTGGCAGCGGCTGTTTTTCTGTCAGCAGACGCGATTGACAAGGGCTTCCGCCAGCCTCAAGGCCACGACGGCGTCCTTGCGCGCGTTGGATCCGAAAGGCGTGCTTCAGAGAGGATACAGCATTCTGCTGGACGAAAATCAGCATGCGATACGCAAATCGGAGGAAGCGCCCTCCGGAACGTCTCTTACTGCGCTTTTGAGCGATGGTCAACTGAAGGTCGTCGTGACATAGATTTTGTAATTTTTTTTGTCAATCGAAACAATTTATTAATAATGAAAATCGTTTTTGGGAGTGACTCGCAAAATGGCAGATGAAAAACTGACTTTTGATGACGCTTTGCAGCAATTGGAAATCATCGTGCAGCAATTGGAAAACGGCAATCTTACGCTTGAAGAGAGCATGAAGGCTTTCGAGCGTGGCGTAAAACTTGGCAAATACTGCAATGAAAAACTCAGTGGAGCCGAGAAGAAGATCCAAATGCTGACCAAACAACCAGATGGTGAGGCCGCCTTGCAGGAAATTGGTTTTCCCGTAGGTGATTCACAGTAACACAAAGGAGAAGCAACATGAAGAAAATGCTGATTATGCTGGCGACACTTTGCGCCGCGTTCGCAATCAATGCACAGGAAGCACCAGAGGCGAAGAAGGCTCCTGAAAAGAACGTTCGTCCTCCTCGTAATGGCGGACAGACAATGATGCTCGAGCGCATCAAGAAGGACGCTAGCGAGCTCTTGGCGCTTTACGATGCCGACGGCGATGGAAAGATCAATGACGCCGAAAAGGAAAATTTCAAGAAGGATATGGAGGTTTACAAGAAACTCCAGAAATACAATCGCACTCTGATGATGCTGGATGCGGTTGATGCCAACAACGACATGGTCATTGACGCCGAAGAAGCCAAAAAGGTCAAGGACGCCATGGAAAAGATGCTCCTGCCGCAGGGTGGCCGTCGTCCGAATGGTCAGCGTCCGAATGGCCCGCGCCCGAACGGCAAGCGTCCCGCTGCTGCCCCAAAGGCTCCTGAAGCAGCCGAGTAAACGCCTGTAGCATAAAAGGCGGGACTGCTGCAACACGTTAATTAGGATTGCAGCAGCCCCGTTTTTGTTTTCTATCTAGGCCTTTCAGTTCCTTTTAAACCTCAAAGGATTTAAAGGACTTAAAGGAGTAGTGGGATGGGAAGGTCTAGTTTTCTAGAAAATCAATTCCCTTCAGTTCTTTCAGTCCCTTCAGTCATTTCAGCCCTTTCATCCCTTTTTTCAATGCGTAGAACTCCAGCGAAAGTAAATCTCTATCTGACAGTCGGCGAGGAGCGCCCCTCCGACAAACGTCACGAAATCAAAACGATTTTCTATCCCTATTGGGCTGTGTGCGACGAGATTTCGGTGACGCCGTCTGCGGCTGGCTGCGGCTTGACTCTGGAATGCGAGGGACGCGAGATTCCAGGAGACCCTGCCGACAATCTAGTCTGCCGTGCTGTGACTGCATATTGTTCCGAATTCTTTTTGAGTACGGATTTCCACATAACAATCAAGAAACGCATTCCCGTCGGCGGCGGAATGGGCGGCGGTTCATCCGATTGCGCTGCGGCGCTTCTGGAGATCAATGCGCTGGAACAAAGGGCCGACGATGCGGCCTTGCGCAGATTGGCGGCTTCTTTGGGGGCCGATGTCCCATTCTTCCTCAATCCAGTTCCATCGCAGGCGACAGGAATCGGCGAAATCCTGACGCCGCTGGAGAATTTTCCGGAACTGCCCCTTCTGGCGATCTATCCGAACTTCGAATCTCCTGTCGCGTGGGCATACAAGAACTGGCACAGACCAAATGATGCGCAGCCGCCTCTGTGGCCGCTTGATGAAAACACCGATTGGACGAAATGCCTATGGAATGATCTAGGCTTCGCCGTCGCCGAAAAATATCCGCAGATACAGGAGGCTCTTGAACTTCTAAAGAAACATGGCGCACTCAACGCAATCGTCTCCGGCAGCGGTTCAACGGTCTTTGGAATCTTTGCCTCAAACGAAGCGCGCGATGCCGCCAAGGCCGCTCTGCCAGGCGCTTTCTGAGCATCGGGCTAGGTGGACAGAACATTTCAAACCGACAGAATAGCCTAGCCAACTGCATTATTCCGCGGAGCAAGCTCCGCGGCACTATTCTTGGCGCCCCGCGGCAG
>JAKSPA010000065.1 GCA_024405235.1 Lentisphaeria bacterium | reverse complement strand
ATGTCGCCTTCGTTTTCGCGGCCTTCGTCATCGGTAATTATCACCATGCGTCCGTGTCGCAGATCCTGAATGATTTCATCAATCGTGGAAAACATAATTCGAAGAATCCAATTGTCTATTTCATTTCAGCAGCGCATTCAGCATGGCCTGCTGATAGTCATTTCTGTACATGGTGCCAAGATGTCCTCCACGCTCGAAAATCGTGCATCTGTCACCGAAAACGCGCCTGTACCATTTCAAATCGTCTGGTTTGATGAGAAAGTCGTTGCTGTTTTGGAAGACGTAGATGTTGTTCATGGAAGACAGTTCATTGCCTATCGAATCCAATCTGCAGGAGTCGCTGAGTTCACGTTTTGTCTTTCCCTTCAGTCCGTGTTCGCCATACCATGGGACGATCACTTTTTCGAGATAGTCGCGATATGAGAATGCGAATGCTTCGTCGAAGAGTGCATTCCGATGGAAGAACGCCTGTGGATCTTCCTTCAAGACACCAGTCGGATTGCGTTTTTCCAATGCCTGAATCGTGCTTACGAGTTTGAGTCTCATGTAGAGTCCGAGGATGAAATGCGACTCCTCCAGCGAAAGCGGCGGAATCGGCGACGGCTTTTCAAACGGCGCGGGATTCATCCATCGCGCCATGCGGTCTTTGATTGACTGAATCATCTCCGCACGTTCTTCTTCTGGCCAATTGGCTGGAATAGCCGCGAAATCGTCGATTGTCTCAAGAGCGCGCATTGGATCGAAAGGCGGATTGATTGCGAGATAGCGTTCGAAATGCAGTGCTGGTTCGCCGCCTTTGTTGAAGAATGCGGCGAGATGGAGGGCGTTCAGACCGCCGAGAGAGTATCCGACGAGCAGGAGGCGCTGATCAGCAGGTGCGCGGTAATGCTCCTGATAGTCTGCAATGACGCAGTCGAGTATTTTCGCGAGCGTTTCGGCGTCCTTTGGAAGAAGTCCAGGCGGCGTCATCTCTGGCAGATTCAGGAAGTAGTCCGGTGTGAAAGTGGATGAGATCACAAGCGTGTCGCAATCGGCTGATCTGAAAAGTTCGGCCAGTGCGGCGGCTTCGCCGCTTTGGCGGTGGCTGCCGATGCCGGGCAGAAGAACCACGAGCGTCTTCGGCACAAGCAGAAGCGCTCCGAACGATTCGTCGGGATCTGGATTTTCAGGCATTGTGATCTCCTTGAATTGCGTATCTGCATCACGTCCGAGAAGCGTAGCGATTTTAAAGAGTTCGTAGTCGTTGTACTGCGTGGTGAAATAGGAATACAGATCGGTTTCGCCACGGGCGATTTCATTGCCGTTCAAAACCGTTCGAATGGCGGTGGATTCATATTGGCCTAGAAGATATTGTGGAATGAAAAGCGGAAAGTCCGCGAGTTTTCCTGCTGCATCTCTGACTGTTCCAGGCCCTAGAAACGGCAGATTCAGATAGCAGCCTTTTCCGATGCCCCACTTCGCGAAGGTGTCGGTGAAGGAGCCTGGAATCGTTGGCATGCCCCACTTTGTCGCGGGATCCATGAAGCCAAGAACGCCTACTGTGGTGTTTGTCAGAAAACGTTTGGTGTCAATCCAGCTGTATCCGAATTCGCCTTGCAGGAGATGATTTACCACGCGCCGCGGATAGTCGAGATTTTCGCTGAAGTTGCTGAGTCCCGTCTGAACGATCTCGTGGACAAGGAAGGTCCAGACTTGCGATACGGGATGTATGAGATAGCGCTCAACGCCACTGTTCAAAGACTGGACTGTTCGGTTGTAGCCTTCCAGCGGATCGGAAACAGGCTGCAGCATCTCCGTCGTGACGGAATGCGAATAGGGCGCGTAACTTCTGTTAGTGACGCAGGAAACACACAGCAATAGAAGCGCAAGCGTCGGTATCAATAAACCACATAGGATTTTACTTAGTTTTTGCATGACGATTTTGCCGTGTGTTTTCAAAGAGCAGTGAATAATTGGAATGACAATTAAACGAAATTTGACTAAATGTATTACATATTGGCGAATTTGCTTGATTTTCAATGAAAAAACAGTGCAATTTGGTGCGGAAAAAAGTCAGGAACAACATCTTGAGACTCTTAAACAGTATTACATTATTTCCATGTTTATATCCGAATCACAAGACAAGTCGTTGCTGCCAGTGCCTCCGAAGGCGTATCTGGTTGGCTTTCTGCATCCAGGCGAGACGCCTGAGAGTGCATTGTCTTTGCTGTCGGAACTGTCGGAACTCGTGAATACGCAGGGACTTGTGGTTGTCGGGAGTCAGATTGCGCGTTTGCGTGAAATCAATCCAGGCACGGTTCTCGGCAAGGGAAAAGTCGCCGAAATATTGGATGAGGCGGAACGTCTTGGCGCGGAAGTGGTCGTGACCGACGATGTCCTTTCGCCGTCGCAGCAGCGCAATTGGGAGAAATTGAGCAAACTGGCGGTGATAGATCGTCAGGAGGTCATTCTCGACATATTTGCCGCCCGTGCGCGAACGAAGGAGGCTGTTCTGCAGGTCCAGTTGGCGCAGGCGAATTACGAATTGCCGCGTCTTGTGCGCAAATGGAAGCATCTGAATCGTCAGCGCGGTGCTGCGGGCGGTCTTGGCGGCCGAATGCAGGGCGAGCAGCAGCTGGAACTGGATGCGCGTCATATCAGAATCAGAATACAGATGCTTCAGGAGGAACTGGAGGAGGTTCGGAAGCGTCGTAATGTGCAGCGCCGACGAAGGCTTGCGAAACCGATTCCCGTCGTCGCGATTGTCGGCTACACCAATGCGGGAAAATCATCGTTGCTGAATTGTCTTACGGACGCATCGGTTCTGGTTGAGGACAAACTCTTCGCCACGCTTGATCCGACCGTGCGCAGATACATCCTTCCGGGCGGACAGGATATCCTTCTGGCTGATACCGTCGGATTCGTGCGCAAACTGCCGCATCTGCTCATAGACGCATTCAAATCGACGTTGGAGGAAACGCGTCAGGCAGACTATGTTCTGGAGGTTGTGGACGCTTCCGACGAATCAATGCCGGAACATCACGACACCACGCTTGGCGTTTTGGACGAGATTGGCATTGGTCCGAAACCGACGCTGATGGTTCTCAACAAATGGGATCTGGTTCCGGAAGAACGTCGCCGTGAATTGCGCGAACGTTATCCTGAAGCAATGCCGTTGTCCGTTTTGACAGGCGAGGGCATGGATAATTTCGTAAATCGTCTTGCGGAATTGGTCAAGGCGATCATGCCCGAAAGGCATTATGTCATTCCGCACGATGACTATACGCCTCTTGCGCAGATTCGCAAATACTGCTTTATCGAATCAGAGGATTTCCAGGAGGACGGTGTGCACATTGTTGCACGCGTGCCTTTGAATCATTTGGAGCGGTGGGACGGCTATCGTGTCTTCGGCGGTTTTGGAGGGAGGCTGTAGAATATGGGAATCATAAAAGTCTTGCCAGCGGAAATCGCAGGCCGCATTGCTGCAGGTGAAGTCATCGAGCGTCCTGCTTCGGTTATAAAGGAACTCGTTGAAAATTCGATTGATGCGGGTGCCACTAGAATTCGCGTGCTTACGGAGCAGGGCGGCCACAAGCTGATGCAGGTGATCGACGATGGAAAGGGCATGGACCGTCAGGACGCGATGCTTTGTCTTGAGGCTCATGCCACGAGCAAGATTACGAAAGAGGGCGACGTCGGACAGATTCGCACGCTCGGCTTCAGGGGCGAGGCGCTTCCGTCCATTTCGGCCGTCTCGCGTTTCGAATTGCAGACGCGGCAGGCTGAACAGGTGTCGGGAACGGAGGTCGTCGTCAACAACGGCGTCATTCAGGATGTGCGTGAATGCGGTTGCGCACCAGGGACTTCCATAAAAGTTCAGTGGCTTTTCGGAAATCTCCCCGCACGACGAAAATTTCTGAGAGGCCCTGCCACGGAAGACGACTATATCCAAGAGATGCTTCTCATGCTTTCTCTCACGCGTCCTGACATATCTTTCGAATTGCACCAGAACGGCAGATGCGTTCTTCGCGCGCCGTCGTCGCTTGATATCGCAGGACGTGTTGAAATGCTCATCGGCAAGGACGCTTTTGCGGCGATGATGCCAGTCGAGTATTCGGAAGACGGGATCCATGTCTATGGTTTCATCAGCAAGCCAGGCTTCACGCGAAGCAATCGTCGCGACCAAAGGATCATCGTGAATGGCCGTGCCGCCAGCGCCGAGACGGTCTTCTACGCAATTCGCGAGGCTTACGACACGCTAGTCGTCAAAGGGCGCTATCCAGGCGTTGTGTTGTATGTCGATATAGCGCCTGAACGCGTTGACGTGAATGTTCATCCGACAAAGCGGGAGGTTCGTTTCCGCGAACCAGCGCGTGTTTCGAATGTCGTCGGCGCCGCCTTGCGTCAGTCGTTGCGCGGAATGTCGATTCCTCAGCAGGAGATTTTTCAGAAGCCGTTGGTTTCTTCAGCGGAAGTTTCTGGCGTGGAACTCGTTGACACGACTCCTGTCGTCAGCGGCTCTGCAGCAGCGGATGCAGCTCCGAACAATGGCGAAGCGCCGCATGTTGAAAATCGTGAGAAGGCGGAAGAACGTCGTGAGGACGAAAAAAACGCCGCTACGCCGTCTGCGCCAGTGTTTCCGGAACGTCCGGTCACGCCAGTCATGCCGCGTGCCTTCCAGCCGATTCAGGCGCCGCTTCCGTTCGCGCCAGAAGATCGCGATGCAGATTCTTCCTCTTCGTCGGATGTGAATGCGCCGCCGAAACTCGGTGCCGCATTGCCTGCGTCAACGGTAGTGGACGCTTCGAAGCCGACGGGAAACTACAGGCTTCTCGGCCCATTAGGAAAAGACTATCTGCTTGCGGAAACTTCCACCGGACTCATCGTGGTCAATGTATTCGCAGCTAGTCAGCGCGTGCTTTTCGAAAGACTTCTGGCCAATCTCAAGACAAAAGACCTTCCAAGACAGGCCTTGCTGATTCCCGTCACGATACATCTCGCCCCAGACGAAGCGCGGCTGATGGCCCGTGAATTGCCTTTCTTCCATTCAATTGGTTATTCGCTTGACGAATTCGGCGCCAATGCGTTCCTTGTGACGGCGGTTCCGCAGAACATTCCGGATAAGGACATCGGGACCACCATCAGGGACATTCTCGGCGATTTGCGTCAGGACAGCGTCACCAATCGCCAGAGCGCAGTCCATCTGGCGCAACTTGCCAGCCGTCATGCCGTGCGCCGCAAAGAGCATCTGGAACCTGCTGAACAGATGCAGCTTCTAGACGAACTGATGCGATGCGAGATGCCATACGCGGATCCTGCGGGACTCCCGACGATGGTCCATATCACCTATTCGGAACTTTCCAAACGCTTTAGAACATGAAATTACAATGGATTAGAATCGTAGTGCTTGCGGTCTGCTGGACGCTTTTTTTGGCGCTTATGCGGACCTGCAACAACAATCCCTGGGGAGATAAAGCGCCTGCTGAAAACACGCTGTTCACGACGTTTTCCCAAAAGATTCGCAATCTGGATCCCATTGCCGCGAATTTCGTTCATGAGAATGCCGTCATCGACAATCTGACGGAAGCGCCGCTGGCCTATCATTATCTGAAGCGTCCTTATAAATTGATTCCGATGCTGTTGGAGGAAATGCCGACAGTCAATTATTATGATGCGGACGGCAAGCTTCTTGAAGGAGATCCAGATACATCGGAAGTCGCTAGGGCGGAATGCATTCTGCATATAAAACCAGGCATTTTCTACGTCTCGCATCCATGCTTCGACGCATCGTCAAAGGCTTTGGTGGATTCTCCGAAGAGTCCATGGGATTTCGGACCGAATGGTCAGCGTGAATTGATTGCGGAGGACTTTCTTGTCTCCATGAATCGTTTGTGCGATCCGCGTTCCAACTGCACGGTCTTTTCGCAGTTGGGAGGGTTTCTGGAAGGCATGGGCGAGTGCCGCAGGCGCCTTTCCGAAGAAATAGAATCCATGGACAGACAACGCATGGAGCAGGGCGAGAGCGCTGCTTCGATCGCTGCATCTCCGAGCCTGCCAGACTACCGCGTGCAGCGTTGTGAATGCGTTCAGGTCCTTGACCGCTACACGGTGAAATACGTCCTTTCACGCAAGTATCCGCAATTCCTGTATTGGCTCACGATGCACTATTTCACTCCGATTCCTTTCGAGGCGTTTGAGTTCTACGGACGCGAAGACGTGGCGTCGTGCGGCTTGTCCTATGCGAACTGGCCAGTCGGCACTGGTGCGTATAAAGTCACGAAATGCGATTTGGATTCTCAGATAGTCCTTGAACGCAATCCTGACTACCATGAGTTCTACTTCCCGACGGAGGGCGAAGAGGGCGACGAACTCGATGATGCAGGCAGGCGCCTGCCGTTCATAGACAAGGTGGTCTTCCAATGGGAGCCTGAATCGATTCCATCGTGGACTAAATTCCAGCAGGGATATTATGACAATTCCGGTCTCCCGACGGACATGTTCGACAAGGCGCTGTCCATGAATCCAACGAACGGCGAACTTTCGCTGTCGCCTGACATGGCTGAACGCGGAATTGGAATGACTACTATGGTGCCTCCGATTTCATATTACTACGCATTCAATATGAAGGACCCAATCGTCGGCGACATGGGAGAGCGCGGACGTGCGCTGAGGCAGGCGCTTTCCATGGTAATCGACACCAGGCAGTATGTCACGATTTTCCGTAATGGCAACGGAGTTGCTGCGGGGGGCATTTTGCCGCCAGGCCTTTTCGGCGCTGCAGAACCGCCGACTGGAATGAATACCGTCATCAATGATTGGAATGGAAAGTCATCGGAGCGCAAAAGCCTTGCCGAAGCAAAACGGCTGCTTGCGGCGGCTGGTTATCCGAATGGCATCAGTGAGGAGACAGGCGAGCCGCTCGTGATTCATCTTGATCATGCGGCGGCAGGACTCCCTGATTTCAAGAATAAATTCAGATGGCTCGCTGACAAATTCGCTCTGCTTGGCGTGAAAATGGAAGAGCGTGGAACCGATCTGA
This sequence comes from Lentisphaeria bacterium, assembly GCA_024405235.1. Classification (GTDB taxonomy): domain Bacteria; phylum Verrucomicrobiota; class Lentisphaeria; order Oligosphaerales; family Oligosphaeraceae; genus UBA1724. The sequence continues at coordinate 1,011 of JAKSPA010000065.1, read as the reverse complement.
ATACATCGCGACAGCGTCTGGCCGAGGGAAACTGGCAGTTCCTTTACGAGCGCGGATGGGTGGCAGACTATCCCGATCCTGAAAATTTCCTGATGCTTTTCGCAGGCGAGAATGGACAGGTGGAATACAGCGGTCCGAATTATGCGAATTATTCCTCTAAAGAATACGATGCGATTTTCAGCAAATTGGAATCCATGCCGAATTGCGATGAGCGCCTTGAGTTGATAAACCAGGCGAACGAAGTGCTCTATCGCGACGCGCCAGTTGTTTGGGATTTTCATCCAATCAATATGATTCTCACGCATGGATGGCTTCACAACTACGTCCCGCCGACAATGGCATACGACAATCTCAAGTATCTCAGGCTGGATGTATCCAGGCGCGTCGAGTGCCTGAAGGCGTGGAATCCGCCATGCACATGGCCCGCCTTCGCGCTCATGGTGCTCGTCACGATCATTGTTTTGCTGCCGCATTCGGAGGAAAGACGCTAATGCTTGCATATTTTATCAAACGTATCTGCTATATGGTGCCGATTCTGGTCGGCGTGAATCTTCTTGTCTTCGCGATGTTTTTCGTCGTGAACACTCCAGACGACATGGCGCGCATGGCTCTTGGCGAGAAGGCCGACCGTCCTGAAGCCATAGCGCAGTGGAAGGCGAATCGCGGCTACGACGTTCCGTTGCTCTACAATGCGGAGGTGAAAGGTATTGCAAAAGTGACCAAAACGATATTCTGGCGCAAGAGTCTTGCGCTCTTTTGGGGCGATTTCGGCTATTCCGATGCATCGGGACGCTCCATCGGAGAGGAAATCCGCGCGCGCGTCTGGCCTTCCTTCGCGCTTGCGCTGCCGATTTTTCTTGGAACGCTCATTGCGAATATCATTCTCGGAATGAAATTGGCTTCGTGCAGAGGCAGCGCGACTGATTGGACGGGGCAGTTCATCTGCGTTGCACTGATGAGCAACTCCATACTGATACTAATCATTTTCGGACAGTAACACGATGCAAAGGT
>JAKSPA010000064.1 GCA_024405235.1 Lentisphaeria bacterium | reverse complement strand
GTTCAGCTTGATCCGATCCGCGTCACCTTCTCCATCTCCAACCGCGATTTTCTTGAGCTTTTCGGCACGGAAGCGAATTTCCGCGAAAACGCCTCCATCACAATCCGCATGGCAGACGGCACAGTCTATGACCAGCAAGGTTCCTTCGAATTCATGAACAACGAAGCCAACCGCAAAACCGACACGTTGGCCTTCTACGTCAGTTTCCCAAATCCTGACCGCAAACTGGTTCCAGGCTCTTCCGTCACCGTTCTTCTTCACAAAAACCTCAGCGAAAACTACACAGCAGTGCTGCCGTCCGCAATCATGGCCGACAATGCGTCGCCCTATGTGTGGGTGCTCGCCGATGACAACACCGCACATCGTCGCAATGTCGTCCTCGGCCCGTCCGACGGCGAAGTCCAGCTGATCTCAAGCGGCCTCAGCGCAGGCGAAATGGTCATCATCGAAGGCACGCACAAAGTGATGATGGACGGCATGGCCGTGAAGCCCCTGATCCGCCAGTAAACAAGTAAAGGACCGCCGAACATGTTCTCCAAAATATTCATCGAACGTCCGAGACTGGCCTTCGTCGTCAGTATCATCATGGTGCTTTGCGGCATCATCACCGTCAGAAAACTTCCTGTAGCGGAATACCCTGAAATCGCGCCACCGAACATCATGTGCATAACAAGTTTCGCGGGCGCCTCCTCCACGGAAGTGCAGGATACGGTCGCAATGCCGCTTGAATCGCAGTTCAATGGTCTGGAAGACATCATTTACTTCTCGTCGAACTGCTCCAACAACGGCGAATATTTCTGCACAATGACCTTCAAGAGCGGCATCAACGACGATATCGCAATGGTCAATGTCCAAAACGCGATCAAGACTGCCGAACCAATGCTGCCCAATGAAGTCCGCGCGGTAGGCGTAATGACGAGAAAACGCTCAAGCGACATCCTATGCGCATTCTCGTATGCAACGGACGGAAGCGTATGGACCACCCCGCAGATGAACAACTACGTCTCCACGAAGATCGTCGACACGCTCTCCCGTGTGGAAGGCGTCGCGTCGGTCGAAGCCATGGGCGCGTCCGTCTATTCGATGCGAATCTGGATGGATCCGCTGCGAATGGCCGCCATGGGAATCTCGACCAGCGAAATCGCCGCCGCAGTCTCCAACCAGAATATCCAGGCGGCTGCAGGAACCATCGGCAGCGAAAATTCCAGCCATTATATGGAATATAAACTGAACGTCAAGGGACGTCTCAAGACCGCAGAGGAATTCAGCAATATCATCGTTCGCACGGATGATGACGGAAACATCCTGAGGCTCAAAGACATAGCGACCGTTGAACTCGGCGCGAAATCCTACGCGGCGGAAGCGCGCTGGAATGGCGAGGAGAACGTCATGGTCGCAATCTACAGAAACAACGACTCAAACGCTCTGGCAACAGTCAAGGCGGTCAAAGCCGCAGTCGATGAAATCGAGAAGAATCTTCCCAAAGGCGTGAAGAGCACGCTGGCTTTCGACCCTACGCGATTCATTGAAATCTCGATGAAGGAAATCGTGGAGACACTGCTGCTGGCGCTTCTAATGGTCGTTCTCATCACTTATCTGTTCCTGCAGGATTGGCGTGCGACTCTCGTGCCAACTATCGCGATTCCCGTCTCGCTCATGGGAACATTCACATTCATGGCGGCGCTCGGCCTATCGATCAACACGCTTACGATGTTCGGACTCGTGCTGGTAATTGGCTCCCTCGTCGATGATGCAATCGTCGTCGTCGAGAACACGCAGACGCTAATGGCCAAAGAAAAACTGAACTCCCATGACGCCGCAATCAAGACCATGCAGCAGATCACCAGCGCCATCATCGCCACCACGCTGGTCACCGTCGCTTGCTATGCGCCTCTCGCATTCTACGGCGGAATGGTCGGTCGAATCTATCTGCAATTCGCGGCTACGATGTGCATTTCGCTATGCCTCTCGACCGTCTGCGCAATGACGCTGTCGCCAGCGCTCTGCTCGCTCATCATGCGCCCGCCGCGCGAAAAGCCTCTCGCCATCTTCGCGCCATTCAACTGGTTCCTTGATCTCACTAGAAAAATCTATCTTTCATGCGTCCGCTTCTTTGTCCACCAGGGCATCCTGACGCTTCTGATACTCTCCGGAATCATTTTCTGCCTCTATTACATCTCAAAGCAGGTGCCAGGCAGTTTCCTGCCCACTGAAGACAAGGGCGCCCTCTTCTGCAATGTCGAACTCGCACGCGGCGCGACTCTGAACCGCACAAGCGACGCTCTGGAGCAGTTCAGAGTGAAGGCCGCCGAAATTCCAGGCATCAAGGACATCATGTGCATCGCAGGATTCTCGCTGCTGTCCGGACAGGGCGAATCATGCGCGCTGTGTCTCGTAATGCTTGACGACTGGGATCTTCGCGACACACGAAAGAATCCAGAACTCAGCCTTGATGCGATCAAGAACAAACTTCAGATGACGGCCAACGAAATTCCCGCAATCCAATGCATGGTATTCACGCCGCCTGCCATCCAGGGACTCGGCGCAACTGGCGGCGTCACATTCAACATCTGCAACGACGGCACCGCCTCTCCTACAGAAATCGCCGCTGTCGCACAAAAATTCGCAGGCGAACTCTCCGCACGTCCGGAAGCAGCATACGCCATGACAACATTCTCCGCCGACACGACTCAAATCAGCCTGCAGATCGACCGCGAAAAGGCAGAGACACTCGGCCTGACCGCAGGAATGATCTTCTCAGCGCTCCAAAGCCATCTTGCGTCATACTACATCAACGACTTCAATCTGGAAGGCGAAACCTTCAACGTCAAGATGCAGGCAAGCAGAGAACACCGCGTCACGCTTGACGACATCCGCGATCTGCAGATACGCAACAACTACGGCGAAATGGTACCGCTTTCCGCCATCGGATCCCTTGTATTCGAAGTCGGACCACGACGCATCGAACGCTTCAACAAGCTGACAAGCGCGCAGATTCAGGCGCAGGCAGCGAAAGGCGCCACTTCAGGCGAACTGATGCGGATCATCGAAGAAGAGATCGAACTGCCGCAAGGCTACTCCATCGGCTGGACCGACATGAGCTATCAGGAACGCCAGAACCAGGGACAGATCTTTTCGCTCATGGTCATCGCAATGCTTTTCGCATATCTCTTCCTTGTCGCTCAATATGAGTCATGGACGATTCCAGTGCCTGTCATGCTGACCGTATTCACCGCGCTTCTCGGCGCGTCCATCGGCCTGAAGCTCACAAGCGAACCGCTATCGATCTACGCTCAGCTCGGTCTTGTCATGCTCATCGGCCTCACAGCAAAGAACGCGATTCTCATGGTCGAATTCTCCAAAGACGAACGCGAAAAAGGCGTGGATGTATTCACTGCAGCCGAAAATGGCGCCAGCCTCCGCTATCGCGCCGTGCTGATGACTGCATGGAGCTTCGTATTCGGCGTCTTCCCGCTGGTGGTCGCAACAGGCGCAGGCGCAGGAAGCCGCCGCGCAATCGGCATCACGACCTTCTCCGGAATGCTCTTGGCGACGACGCTCGGTCTCATAATGACTCCCGCGCTCTACGCAGTGTTCCAGCGCCTGCGAGAGACAGGAAAACGTCTCCTGCACGGAAAGAAATAGACCATGCCACATAAAAGGCGCCTGCCAAACACAGGCGCCTTTTTCCGTGCGACAACTCAGTCCACTGCCTAAAAAACTCTATTTCAATGTCAAAAGAGAACAAGAACGTATTCCTCAACGGATCAATCAGACGAACCATGATCCGCACGGCATTTGCAATGCTTCCGGGCACGGTCGCCATGAGCGGATACAATATCGCCGACACGTATTTTGTCGGAAAACTGCCTGGACAGACGCCGCTTGCGGCCATTGGCTTCACCTTTCCAATCATCATGCTTCTAGGCTGCGTATTCCGTGGATTGGCCACGGGAATAATCACGACCAGCGCACAAGCCATGGGCGCTGGTCGCCACAAACGCGCCTCCTCCCTCGTCAACAGCGGAATGACGCTCATGCTGTTGCTCTCGATCACGCTTTCACTTTTCGGAATCATCTTCGGACGCCAAATCCTGCACAGCCTCGGCGCCACTGGCGAAACGCTTGAAGCGGCAAAGGAATACATGGACATCTGGTTCTATGGATACCTGACGGCCTCCATTGGCAGCACAGCAGGCGACATGATCGTCGCAATGGGCGAATCAAAATTGGCGGCAATAGGCATGTTCGGCGCTCTGGTTCTGAATGTGATTCTTGACCCTTTGTTCATTTTCGGCTTCGGTCCCATTCCTGCGCTTGGCATACGCGGAGCGGCCATCGCCACCGTTCTGGCGCAAATCGGCGGTATGATCTATTCGCTGGCTATCCTTCACAAGCGCAAGATAGTCGCTTTCGCCGCCATTCCTGCCAAAATCTTCAGACGCGCGTGGATTCTCGAAATACGATACGGCGTTCCCGCGATTCTCGGAATGCTGATGATTCCCATTGCGTCATATGTACTTACGCGAATCACGGCGGAATTCGGCGATGCGGCCGTCGGCGCAACGCAGGCAGCCATGAAACTCGAAACCATCGCGTTCATGTTCCCGATGTCATTCGGCATTTCCATGACGCCGATGATTTCTCATAATTTCGGAGCAAGACAGTACAAGAGAATCAAGGAATGCATGAAATTCGCCTGCGGATTCGCATTCTCCTTCCTGTTGTTCATGGGAATCGTGTTCTTCATCTTCGCAAAGCCTATGGTCGGAATCTTCACAACCGATCCTGAAATCAAGGCGAACATGATTCTCTATATGCATATCGTTCCATGGAGCTTCTGGGCAATCGAAGTCCATCGTTTCAGCGGTTTCACATTCATGGGTTGCGGACACCCTAAATTCGCGGCATTCCTCAACGTATATCGCGTACTCCTTCTCCTAATTCCCCTAGCGCTCGTCGCACTCTTCTGCTTCCGCGAATACGGTCTCGGAGCACTGCTTGTCTCACGCGTCGTGGCAGACGGACTGGCTTCCGTCTCCGCATTCGCGCTCGCCCACAATATGGTCCGTAAACTTGTCAGAAAGAAGTAGCGGAACAGCACATTTTCGCCCCCACAGACCAACATCCGCAATCAAATACATTCGTCATAGATTCTAACTTTCTATGAATAACGCATATACTAAATAACATTTTTACATCAAAAAGGAAAAATCCGTTTGCAAATACAGCCGATTGAGTTACATTTTACAAATCACTTGATTTTCTTCCCTGCAGACGAAATAATTCCTGCAGGGACGTCAACCGAAAATACATCAACACCAAACAAAATGGCTTAATAAGCCTGCATCCATCAGGAGAAAAGATGACAAAGACTATGACCAAGCGCAAGATCGCAAATGCGGTCGCAGAGCGCATCGGCATCACCCAGAGCGCCGCTTTCGAAGCAGTCAAGGCTGTTCTGGATACTGTTTCAGACATGCTCGCCAAAGGCGGTCATATTGAACTTCGCGGTTTCGGCGTTTTCGAAATCATCACGCAGCGTCCACGCATCGGACGCAACCCGAACAATCCCGCGGTTCCTGTCCAGATTCCTCAACGCAATGTCGTCAAATTCCGTGCTGGAAATGAACTGAGCGAGAAGGTTCGCAAACTCAAGGTGAAATAACTATCGCCTGCCAAACCTATAAAAAAGGGAATCGTGCATTTTTCTGCATGATTCCCTTTTTTTTGACGCTATATTCTCCTATATGGCATGGATTAAGCCGCGTTTGGCGCAGCTCAATACGGCAATACGGGCGTTCACGCCGCGCGCTTGGCGCAGTCAGGCGCAGCACACGCCGTAGGCTTGAATAATGTCTCCCTAGTGCGCTGTCGGATTCTTATTCCAGCGTTTTCACCACGCGATTTCCGACAATAAGAAGCGGAATCACGCAGCACAACGTGAATGTCGAGCAGCAGAAGAAGACCAGATGGTAGTGGGTAAGCGTTGCACCGAGAAATTCCATGCTCCATTGCAGCTTTTCCAACGCATGTGCGAACTCGCCGATGAAAAGCGTGAGTAGAACGCAGACGATTCCCAAAACCAAATGAACAATGCCGAAATATGCTGCTCTGCCTTTGCTTGGGAAGATTTCAAGGCCATAGTTATTGGAGAGCATGGAGTGGTTGTGGCCTGCCATGCCTTCTATAATATACGAAGCGATGATGATCTTCCAGCCAGTCCAAGCCGTCAATGTCCAAATATACATGGAACATGCCACAAGCCCAGAGACGATCATCAGCAATCTGCGGTTCCCCCAGCGGTCGCTGACCTTGCCCATGAAGAAGAGCGACACCGCCTGCGTAAGTGTGCCGATAGCAGCGAGCAAGGCGACGCCCGTGATCTTCATGTCATAGACACGCATCAGAAAAATGGAGGTCAATGCATAATGCGCCGTGCGCCCTCCCGTCCAGAATACAAAGAAAATGGTGTATGCCCAAAGAGGCAAGGCACGATAGTTTATCCGTTCGGAACGTTTCTTCGAAATGAATTTCGCCTCAGCAGGCGTTTGGTCAGGCACTTGCGAAGTGAGAATTATCGCCGCCACGTGGCTGGCCGCCACAAACAGGAATAGAATACTACAGGCAAGCAGAGCCCAGAAGTTGTTTCCAGAATGCGGAAAGATGTCTTTCAGCCACGAGAGGTACCTGACGACACCAGATGTGCTGTCTGGTCCAATTTTATCAAAATAGTCATATACAAAACTGAAAACCAGACTCAACAACGCCATGCCAACAACGCTGATGATGTATTTGACGCTGGTGAACCATCCAAGAAGCTTCTTCGGCACCATGTCGCCAATCCATGCGAGTTCCACATTGATCTGCACTCCCGTGGCAATCGACATGATTATCGACCAAATCAAGAAACTCCAAATGCCTATGATGCCCCAATTCGGAATATTGCCAAGAAGGACTGCGCCTGTAATGATCGATGCCGACAGGACACCGACCATCAATGCACTTCGCATAGAGCGATAGTAGCTGCGGTAGTGATTGAGCAGCGGCATTGCGAGGAACTCGAAGAGCCGCATGAAACCTCCGCACGCTCCGAGAATTCCGAAATGGCGATCGTTGGCCCCCATCGCCTTCAGCACCGCAGTCTTTACGGCACTGAGAGAGGACTCCTCACATTGAAAAAACAGATTGGCGACGCCAAAACGATAGCGGTGAAAACGGAAATCACGCTTGAATTTCTGTATGTCTTCAGGAGTTGGTTCTACGTCTTGAACTTGCGTCATGGCGAAAGTGTTAAGAAATGGAGAATGGTATGACAGGATGTGCACCATGCGGAGCCGGAGAGTTTTCCTCCATGCCCACTGAGCTGATACAGGAACGCCACTGAACTCCCACAGGAAATTGCAGATGAACTGCTCTTTCGGGCGAATCATGAGCATTTTTCTGCACCTGACGCATTCGTGTGCGAGAATTGGCTTTGAACAACGCTATGCTCCCTAAGAGGCTAGGTACTGCCTGCGGCGCGTGCTGCGTCTTGCGGCGCTAATTGGGCGGCGTGAACGCCCGTACTGCCGCATAGGGATGCGACCTATGCGGCTAATTACGCTACCTTCTTGGGGAATATAGCATAAAACAAAAAATATTCAAACTTATTAATCAGCTAAGACTGACACGTTTCAGAACAACATCGTTGTAGCGCTCTACGATGTCGTCGCCCTGGACTTTGTAGAATCCGTAGGCGTCTCCGACAAGCGCCGTTCCGTCCTGCAGATTCGCCACATGGAAATTGCCAAGCAGTCCGTCCACGCCGTCGCGCAGTCGTCTCGGATACAATTGTTGCTCCGTGTTTCGTTTCAGTACGGGAATTTCCGCCGTTTCGTCGACTTCCGCGACAAACAGTATCGAGCGGAATCGCATGGCACTGGCGCTCTCCGCGCATTTTCGCGTATAGACGAGATGCAAGCGTCCGCCGACCATCATCCAGTGCTGCTGAGTGGAGTCGGTCTCCAGCAGAACGCCGTCGTCAAAGCGCCAAGGCTGAGGCGAAGGCCATTCAAGCCCATCCACGCTTCTCGACACATAGGCGCAGCCATCTTCCGCTCTAATGGTCAGCAGATAGTCGCGTGTGCCACGAATCAGCGACGGTTCCAGAAAGCCGCGCATGTTCTCGTAAACAAGCTGCGTTCCCCATGCGACTGGAACTATTTCATTGTCCTGAAGATGGACCTTCACGGTCTCCACGGCGAATCGCGGCGAAAAGTACCCCTTTTCGTATTCCACGTTGGAGCGGTGCTCGAAATAGGCTGGCAGGATCCAGTCGCCGTCTGAAGCGAACGCCGCCTGCGCGCAAGCGACACGCCAGAGCTTTTCGGGCGGCAGAGAGGGATTTCGCAATTTCCTGCGTGGACCGAAGACGCGTTTCTTCGCATCAAAGATCGTGTAGTAGCTGCCGTATTCCAATGGAGGCGGCGTGGCCGCTTCTGTGTCCCAACTTGCATTGCCATGCGGCGTGTATATGGTGTCACAGCCGATGATGAGTGCGTATTC